>CANISA010000001.1 GCA_947470005.1 Legionellaceae bacterium
AAAATATCCAACAATGCCACCTATTGTTTTTTGATTCTCCTGAGCATAAATAGTGTGCATTTTGGGTCCGCCTATAAAGCCAGTAAGTCTTTCAAGACAGGCCATTAAGCCTTGGTTCATTTCCGTACTAAATTTTTCATTTGGTGTTGTTGTGAAATCAATTTTAAGCATAAATAATCCGTTATATTTTAAAGCAGCAATGTTCGTTATCTAAAGAGTAAAAGATACTTCCAATTGTTCGCGCTCTGATATGTCAATAATTGATGAAATACCATTCCAAGCTTCCATAAATTTAATTGGCTCTGTTCGATAAATATCGTTTAAAAAAAACGCACGGTCATCTGGATTCATATGTGGAAATAAAATCTCCATCATCTGTATCATTTGCTCTGACGTCATCAGAGCATAGCTCTTGGCATCAATTTTCTGCAATAACTCTTCATTTGTATAAAGGCGCTGTAATTCCGGCATAATCACCGTTTCTTCATATATTTGATGCAGCAAATTTTCAGCTTCAAAGCGCTGAATTTCCAGATAAAATTGGTGGCCTAGATCTATTTTTCGAGCAACATCGGTTTCTTCAAGAATGCTCATTAATAGTTGATTCAATTTTTCAAAAGTATCTTCATGAGCATCATGATCGGCTTCAGTTTTCTCATGTACCAGAGAATCTTTATCCCTTAATAGTGCATGAATGCTATCATTCTCGTGTGATGCATGCCCATGCATCAGTGCAATGATTTCAGAAAATTGTTCTTTAATACGATTCACATTCTCATCTAAGCTAAAGTCGATTTTTGCAACCTCAGCACTAAAAGAAGACAACATAAATGATACATATTTATGCTCACGGTAAAGTCTATATCTAAATTGACTCATTGAATACACCTTTTGAACTGTTATTGACAATCACTCTGTTGTTTGTCTATTTTTTGATATTATATTTGATATTCATGAGACTTAACATCTTTCGTTTTTAATGCAAAGCAACTCATTGTGTTTTTTCTCGGCAGCCTGCCTCAGTTTTTCAAAATCCTCATGTGAGAATTTTAAAAACTCCGCGGCCATGTTTTTGACCAATACATTGGTTTGGATCGATAATTGATGACAATGCTGTTCTGCATGACGAAATGCACGATTTTGATCGGCATGCTCCATACCAATTTCAATCAATTGATTCATGATGTTTGACATTGAATCGTTGCACTGTGCTGCCATTGCTGTGATTCGGTTATAGGTTCCTTTGGGTAATGTCATTGTAAATCTTGGCATATTGCGCTCCTCCATTAATAGCGTTCTAATTCTTTATTTTTCTCAATAGGGCTCAAATTTTTATTTGGAATAGCATTCTTAAAATACTCAAGATCTTGGGATTTATAGCCAGTATCATGATCTTTGAAGCCCGCACGTTCTTCGAAATGCTTCTTTCTATCAATTACGGACTGCATTGAAATTGAATTTTTATTTTTAAATTGAGCCGCATGCATTTTTAATTGGTCCCTTGATACAATATCCAATGATGCCAATTTCTCATCTTTATTACGCTTAATGGCTGCTATCAAGTGTTCTTTATTGTCTGTCACCAACGTCATTTCGTGTACCGCTCGAGAAATTTGCACGTAAAAATTTTTCAAGGTGGCACTGAATCGATGTTGAGATTCCATAAGCCCTACAGCATAGGCCGCATCTTTTCCTTGCACTTTATAATTCGTTAATACATAGCCATGATCGAGATGCTTTAAAGCTAGGTGCTCCTTGGGAAGCGTCATATCCTGATTGTCTTCTAATTTAAAGCAAAGCTCTTTCTCATGAATGGCTGTAAGTGTCGCGCGTTGTCCGTTACAAATTCCTTCCTTTTTAACATTGCGATTCCATAAAACTTTATCGCCTACTTTCAGCTCTAGCGCCTGTGGACGATATATTTCTAGTATTCGTTCAAATGCGGCCGTATGTGTTTTGTATTGTGGTAAATGCTTTAAAGCAAACGAGTATGTTTTGCCTTTTTCATCGATGAGAGGCAAGATGTTGTCACGATATTGTGACTTGGATATTTGACCTACTGTGTAGTAATGTTCACGTTTGGTTTTATTCTGATGGAAATCCTGGTTAAAACGAATCACATCGCCTTGTTGATAATATGCTACGAAGCGTTGTTGTACGGCTTCTATGGTTTTTACTTTTAATGTTTGCTGCATATAACCCGCACCCGTTAGTGTGCCTTCATTTTCTAAGCCGCCTCTAATCAACGCGGTAATGTCAGCTCTGTCTCTATGAGTTGGTGCAAACAGTAAGGTTTCTTCACGACGTTGGGCACTTTGTGATAACCAATAACTGGCTATCCATTTGATGCGTTCATGATGAGATTCAATCTCTTCAACATGATGTAAATTATCGATAGACTCTTTAATTTCACCGCGCGTGGCATGAACAACCGATTGCAACGCTTGTTTGTTTTTTTGACGGACAATCTCATTCATAACGACCGTCTCAATACAATACTCCTGAGTTAAGCCAAATAGACGGCCATTATTAACGGTAGGCAGTTGTGCTTTATCTCCGACAAAAACAAGGCGAGCTTGTGTGTACTCAATCCGTTTAATGAGCTCATGTCCTTGAGAAGAGGACAGCATAGAGGCTTCATCTACAATAAATACCGTTTTTGACAGAGCGCCACGTGCAGCAGCTTTCAATTCTTGATGCACGATTGGAAATACATCTGAACGAATCCCAGCCTTGACTTGAAGCTCTTCTGCCGCAGAACTCGCCACTGTTATACCTCGAAGCTTAAACCCTTTGCTTTCAATTAAACTTTTAGCTTCAGCAAGCATGGCTGTCTTTGCAACTCCAGCATATCCTTGCACGGCTAAGTAACGATCTTTACTGGTCAGAATCGTTAAAATCGCTTCTTTTTGTGATCCAGTCATTTGACAGGTACGTTGTTTATCAATTTGGTCTTGGAAAACCTGGACCTCTCGACGGCTGGCAATGGATGGCATCGTTCCTTTGTTTCGTTCTATTCGTGCAAGACTTTCTGCCTCCAGCGTCAATAACCAAGGTGTGGTCAACATGGTTTGATTGGTATCGGCACAATATGTTTCATACAACTGATTTGTTTTTTTCTCATGTAATATTGCATGTGTGATTGCTTCTTCAGAAACCACCGCATCATAGATAAGGCTGTGTTTTAAACTTTGTGCTTTTAATGCTCTGTCACTAAATACAGAATCCCGTTGACTCAGTGTTTCAATAGCTACTTGAACACAGGCCGCAGCGATTTCTTCTTCTGTTGGTTCTTTATCGTTCAATGAAAAGAATGATTTCAACTTGTCTTTAATCAGTGCGAAAACTGAGTTTGAAGTTTCTTTTTGTTGTGAACGATTTTGCATAAATGCTTCAGCATCAAACCCAAGCTCGAATGCTCGTTCTTTCCATGTGTGTTTGAGTTGCGTTAAATTTTGTTCTTCCTTATTTTGACGTGTAATGAGGGCGGCTTGTGATGCGGCTTTAGCGCCTTCCCAGCCATTTTTATCCATACACCCGACAATATCTTGACGACGGGTGGAAAATTCTCGTAATAATTCCTCGGGAACGCCATTAATTTCGAATAAGCCATCGCCCACCATGCGCAATGAAAAGTTGGCAGTTTTCAAACTATTCGCTAAATGATGGCGATATAAAAGACCACAGTAATGTGCATTATTTTGAATCTGTTCGACCACCCCATGGACGCGACGTTTATCACTGGCGAGCGATTTTACTTTACCATCACAAAAGGTTATGTTCATTGTTACACAGTGCGTATGTAAAGCGGGTTCGTTTGCTCTAGAGCTTGGTTGTCTGAACGTGGCGGCCAATAGATTTCCCGTTTTTTGATAGTAAATTTCACCATCCCGAACAAACCGTGCCTCAGTAAATTCAGCTTCAATCTGTGAAAGGGTATATTTCACTGCCTCATCATGAAAATGCACAAGCTCAGGAGCAGCATCAAGCCCCACTAAAATTGAAACACTTTTGGGTGCTGAAAAGGTCATATCAAACCCTGGGCGATGCTCACCTCGATTATTTTGAAGTTTATCTCCATTAGGCAAAACACCTTCTAAAAGGCGTAGCATGGTTGTTTGTTCTACCTCATCTTTAAGATTTAAATAATCTTTACCTTTGCCTAACCATGTAATCGCTGTTGAATCCCCTTGATAATAATTAAATGCTGCAAGGTAGTAGTCACAAGCACTTTTAGCTGATTGTAATGGTTTGATGCTTAACATAGTGACCTCTTAAGCTATATATTCATTAATGCAAACTACACTATCTATTTTCGGCATCATTTTAGATTTTGAATCTGTCTCACATTTAAGCGTCATTTCTTCATTCCTATCTGTGTGCAGACTCTGCTCGGATACCGGTATTTTTCTTGATACCAATGCTGTAGCCGCTATATCACGTTTTTGATGTTTTAATTGCAATTTAGTGACTGGATAACTGCCAGGAAGGCGTACAAAACATGTTAAGTTTGGCAGCTCCAGAATTTCAGGGTACGAGACAATAGGGCGATTCACGCGTTGATTACCTAATGAAATCCCATCTCGCACACTGTTCGCACCATAAGAATATTGTTCACGCGATTCATCGACATCCTCTTCCCCTAATTCACGCGACACAAGACGTGCCATGTCACTGCTTGGGCTTCTGAAGAAAAATCGAGTATTGAGTAAATCAAAAATTTCAGCGGCACCGCTGCGACCATAAACTTTTTCCAGTTGTGAGAAACTTTGCATGCCTAACAAGAAGCAGCCACCAAATTTGCGCACTTCAGCAATGGTTTCACCTAATAAAGGAAGTTTGTGGAGGCTGGGTAATTCATCACAAATAAACCAGATACGGCGTTTTGAATCAGGCTCGAGACTTAACATTGTCAAGGATGCCATCGCTAGCCACATCGACATCAAGGGTTTTAATGATTTGTGTTGTTCACCATTGCTTGATATAAAAAGCCAACCGGACTGTCCGTCATTCAACAAATAATCACGAATGGAAAAAGTTTTGCCTTGTAAGCCGACGAGTGATTGCAAAGATTTAAGATAGGTTGTAATAACAGAGCGAATTGAAATGGCTGTTTTTTCGATCTTCGAGCTCACAAGTGTTGCGGCTGGTGTGCCAACAAGGTAATTCTCTAATTGAGAAAAATCACTGGTTAACAACAGTTGTAATAATTTCTCTAAAGAACGATCTTTATCGTGACGCATCTTACTTGCCGTTGATACAAATACTGTGCGTGCAGCATTCACCCAAAATGGATCAGACTCTCCTTGCGTGGGAATAAGGCTTTCTGCCATGTTTTCCAGATCAGAATCATTTGGTGCTTCACACCACAAATCCCAGGTCGCACATCGCTCATCAAAAGGATTTAACACCACATCACTATTATCATCAAAATAATGCGGCATAAACGCACAACCTTTGTCATACACAATCACACGATCACCGCGTTGACGTAGCGTATCTAAGATCTTCATCATCAATTGACTTTTACCAGTGCCTACGGTTCCATGGACTAACAAATGCTGTACTTCGCTGTCTTTGATCAATGGGAATCCATCGATGCTGATATCCGAATGCATTTTGTTTTTGATGATTTGCCGTTTGACCATGTTGGAATCGGCGAGGATGCTTCCACGAATAAATTGGTTTTTTGACTGAAACCTCCCTTTTTTAACAAAATACCAAGATAGTAATACAGCCATTGCCAATGAAACACCCAATGCCATCCAGGCGCATTGAATGATTTTATTTAAACACATAGCCGCTATCTTTGGATAATAGGAATGTGTCGTTAACGCATGTACTGATTGCTTCAAAACGCCGCCAGGGTAGGGAATGTTAAACACGTGCTCCTTTCCCACTAACTTTAAAACAGTTGCTGCCTCATAGTCCGCCACTTGAATGAAGATTTCTTTGGGAATGAAATACCAGACCAGTGCCGCACAGATGACTACCCAACTGATGCAATGCACAGTAAACAATGCTTTGTTGATCTGAAAGAGCATGCGTAAATTGTGAAAGGCAATTTGCCCGCCACGAGTGAAGTGTTTATGATTTGGCGTATGCGTGGTCATGTGATGCTTCTTTCTGATTTTTCATTTTTGTTAAATAAAGCAGAAACCGCTTCCAATAACACCCCAACTCCGACGCGCGTTAATTCCATGCCAATCAAAAATTGACTAGCAAGTGCCGTAAAGATGAAAGCGCCTAATGCCGCGAATAGCGTTACATCCGGATCACAAAACAACGTGCAGGGGAAGATGAAAAAAGCAAATAACCCATAAAAAACACATGCCATTTGACGCATTTTTCGAGTTAATAATAGACCTGTTTGTAAAGAATCACGAATTTGATGCTTGAATATCACGTAAAGTTTAATCCGTGATAACAAAAACAAACTAATGACGAAAGATGATACGATGCATCCAAGCCACATTTTGCCGATGATGGATGACTCATGCTCTGCATAACGCTGAAAATAATCTTGCCAAACGCCCATTGTGTTGATAGCCTTGGCGGCTATCAACTGCACACTCAAAAAGCTACCCCACAGTATCGTAAAAAGCTTCAGCATCTCGCTGTAATAAATCCTTGCAGGCAAGATATCTAAATCCAGTGACTTTAATGTTTTTAGATCCGCTTGAACTTGCTGCTTTAAGTGACTCATTCTTCTTTCTCCTTTTTAAGATGTAAAAATTCTAAACTACGGTCGACGGCATGCCCTGGAATAACGCCATTGGTTGCCTTGTTTTTTATATGTGCTATTGTTTGCGCGCCTTCTGCATGCAGATCCAACGACGCTTCAGCGATATGATCTGCGCCATCAATTAATCCATGACGTGCCTCTGTAATTTCATGCTGAATATTTTGCGCCAAATGATCGCCATTAGATTTTATACCGAGTTGTGGCTTTATGTTTGAATGAAGGGCGTTTGCTTCTTTCGCATAACGATCTCGTAATTCAATATTATGTTCTAAATCATGAGATGCCTGCCGATACATTGCATCCACTTTCTCACCTTGATCTTTACTTCCAAATTCGGTCAATAACGTTTCACGTTTCTGCGCCACGAACTCACTACCTAATGTTTCAAGAGCCTGCAATGATGCCGTGTCCCCTGGGTGCGAAAATAATTGATCGCGTTTAGCGTGACCAACCTGATTATCCACAAATTTAGGAAAAGCCTGATTCATATCCGTATTAATTTGTGCTGAATGTGATTCCACATAATGCTTGGCAGAACTGATACGTGCTGAACAAGCAAGCGATGCTTCCATATTGTGACTTGCTGTTTGTGCGTCACGTAAATCCGCACCCATTTGTTTGGAAAGGCTCGCGCTTTGGGACGCATTTTCATCAAAATGATGCGTTTGTGTAAAATGCTGCACATGATTTAATGCGGAATTAAAATCACGCGCAACTCTCGCGGATACGCCACTATCTGTACCCTCATGATAGCGATCTTGGCTTGTTGAAGTTCTATCAAATCGACCATGAACATCGGCGCTACCATGAGCGCCTATGGTGACTTTAGCGAGCGTGCCTAAGATACTACGATCGCTTGAAACACCTGCCTGCCAATGAGCACCCGCGCCAGTTAAGTGAGCTAGCGCGTCCTCTTGACTCACGCCCAAACGTTTTGCGACATCATTGGAAATATTAGTCATGGTTGATAATGCTTGACTGTATTGGCTAGATTCACTGTCTGAAACTCCCGTGCCGAAACGCATGTCATGACCTTGCAGTTTAGATAATTGCACTGCTCGATGAGCAAAATTGGAAAGTGACGTTTGATAATGCGTGCTTTCATTCTGCGTGGCTTGTTTTGACTCTTCAAAAGCTTGATTCAGTGAGCCACTTAAAGCTTTAGCAGTATTGATGGATACAGCACCTCTAGTCATCCCGGGTGAGACATCAAATACTGTATCACCACTGGCGGTGTGTGTTTTAATCACGCCTGTTGCTAATTGTTCGCTTCGCATGCCATGCATGTGTGTCCAATTATTATCATGCTTATTAGCTGAGAAGGAATTCGCATTCGTATTATAAAAGCCAGTCTGTCCGAAGCTAAAACTCGCACTCGCCGCATCATTAGCCACACTCATGGCAGAACCTTGTAAATGGCCGGTCATGCTGGTTGCCAAGTTGCTAAAGGCATCACTTAAGTTCGACACCAATCCCTTCGCCAAGAAAGGGATCATCAACATTAAATAACCGGCTACACCTGATAAATCCGCATGGAGTTCATCGATTTTATCGATATTGACCATGGTGATACCGCCATATTGAGAGGATTGACTACTTCCATACATCGTCATTGCCGCATTAAGAATAGCAAACAACACCGGCCAAAATTGCAACGAGATAAAAAACTGTAAATAGCCCCTAAAAATTGCCACGCCATTCGGAAGCGTCGACATGGCAATGATGACAGGAAATATCCCAAACAATAAAACGGTTAAGAGTGTGTGCAGAATTGGCAGCGACCACGCTGCTTTTTGACCCATGATGGCCCACGACCAACGGTGTTGCACTTGCGATTTCGTCACCTGATTATTCACAACCCCCGCGGTGCTATCGGTAAACGCTTGGTAATCTTTAATCCCATCACCGACAGCATTTATCATCATGGATTGTAGAAAAATGTCAGCGGATGTATCAGTCATCTTCTGATAATAGTCAAAACTGGATTGAAGGTGCGTGTCAAATAGCTTTTCATAGTTACTTTGACGTGCATGACTAAACAAATTAATACCAAAAAAGGTGTACGCTTTTTTAATCTCCGCATTTAATTTCGCGCGCAGACTATACCCACCACTCCGACTTGCTGCTGTTTGGCAAGTAACGCTCATGCCATTCACCGCTGTTCTTCGCAAAGGGGAGGCGTCTTTACTGATTAAATCCCAAATGTTTTTGCTGGTACTTAAATCACTGACACTGTATTTGTGATTCAGGCGAATATCGCCCACCACACAATTACGCAGGTATTCATTCATTTCCGCTTTAAGTTGTGGATCCATGATGCGAAAATCACGGGACGCCTGAATGATTTTCGAACCAAAAAGACTGCCTGTTTTGGTATAGGTCAAATCATCGGGTAACGACAGCAGTGAATCATAACTCTCAGCTAATCCAACACCTACTGTGGTAATCAAACTCGCGGTCACCGCAAACACCACCGGCACATTTGCCACGGGAATCGAGCGTTGTGCAGAAATATCATAAATTTCCACCAGTGTTTTGGGTGTAATCACCAATTGCAACACCAGCACGTACCCCATGACCCATTTAGCGTAGATCATCGGGTCACGTTGTTTAATATAGCCAACGGATGCCATGATGATGCCCATGAGAGCAGTTAATTTTAAAAAACTTGAAAAAAACGACTGCCCCATCATGGCAGCTACGGCATTCAATAGTTGTTGATACAACTCACCAAACCCTAATACGTGAATAGTAATCATGCAGCCCCCACTGTATTTAAGCTCGCCGCCAATTGTTTCTCGACCCGTGCCACGTTTTGAATCAAGGCAAGCTTTTCCGTTAATTTACGTCCCACCTGAGGCTCAATGGCAGCAATTTGTGTATTGGCTTTTTCAATGCGATGACGCAGGTCACGTAATAAATCATCAGGCAACGAGCTGCCCATGGCAGCCATCGAAACTGCTTGTAGTAAATGACTTAAATATTGTTGTAGCAGGTCGCTTGCAATCAGAGTGGAATAGCCTTCAATGTCGACTGCCGCATTACCATACTGCGTGCTATTCAGCACGAGTAAAAACTTCAATACTGGCAGCGACGTCATCTCCAAAAATCCTGCTTCCATCGGTGATAATTTCACGTCACTTTTAAGTTTTTCATCAATGGAACGAATCAGGGTGCGAATGCGTCCACTTAATGCATGTGTTTCTGGAATCGTTATTGTGCTCAGCCGCACATTCAAGCAGTTTTTGGACTCATCACAACGCCAAATTTGTGCTTGATTAGAACCTGATGTACCCAATAACGCGCGAATAAGTTCCCCGTTATCAGCCATGGAAGGCACTTGCGTGACTTTGCCACTTTTATCAACAATAATCGTGCCCGTTAAACTCATCATGAGTTCTGCAAGTTCTGTGTTATCGCCCACAAACGGGGATGATTGCAACATCGACCACACCAGATTTTTGTTAATCACCACTTGTTTTTCACGCGCAGGATCTTTTGAAGCATTGTCCATCGTTTCACGATAGGCATCGCCTGAGCATGCCATCCGTGCATCCACGTAATCATGTGACCAGCCACCTTGTCCCATTCGTCGTTGGTCGTTACAAATCTTTTGTTGACTCGCTACCGTTTTCGGCCACACGCCGCCCACCAGATTTTGCGCCATTTCACACGAATTGATGCTGGATTGATTGACCTTTTGAACGGTGGCTTGCAGAAAATCACGCACCTGTTTTAATTCAGGTACAGTCGTCGCCAACATCACATCTACCGCATATGCACCACCATTCGTCATGATTTGTTTACCTAAATTGCTAAGCTTTTCACCACTAATGTAGCTCAAACTGCCAGTAAATAAATCGATGCCCGCGCACCCCGCACGATAGTCCGGCATATCTAGTGTTACCAATTCATATTGGCGAACCGGAGCTCGTGCATAAAGCGAGCCGCCACCAAAGAAACCAGAGGCTTGAGATTCATAGGCTTGAACGTTCGTGGTATTGGATGCATAACCCACGTTATTAAAAAACGTATCCAAGTCAGTACTCACATCGGCTAAGGTCTGCATGGACAAACTTGCAAGGCCAAGCATCCACATGAATCTTTTTTTCATGAATGGCCTCCTTGTTCATAGGCAATAATTTTAGGAACAAGCGTTTGCATGCGCGTACTCAATTCATCAAGCGTCATGCTACCGATTGCTACCGGATAAAGTGCGCCAGAGGCTGGGTTCATCACAAAAAGCGCCGGATAGCGAATACTGTTTCCTCTAAACGCTGTTTCCACGAGTGATGCGGTTGCCGTGGTTGCAGTTGGAAATTCGGGCAAAGGCTTGTCATCCAAAGTACGCGCATCAACAGTAACGCCATGGTTATTTGCCCAGTCTTTTAAAATAGGTGCCTGGTGATGACAATGCGGACAACTGCTTGCAAAGAAAAATAGAAGCACATGATTTTTGAAAAAAGGCGTGCTCGCAGGTGTTGTTGTCGTTTGAGTAGAATGCGACTCATGCGAAGCAATCTGTTGCGTCAAAACGTCACGGCTAGATTCAGCGCACACATGACCCATTGATAAAAGTAAACAACCCCATACCAACATCTTGCTCATATTGCCTCTCCTTCAAATTGTTTTGCCACTAACATCAAATGAGCCGTCAACACATCTTGCGTAGTTAACCCATAGGCTACCGGTAGCGTTTGATGTGTTTTCGGATTCACCAATAACACCGCTGGGAAATAACGCACATGCAAACTATCGGCCTGTCCCAAATCGCGCCGAGAATTCGGCAAATCTGGTGATGTTGTTCCATCCACACTGATGGGAATGAGGGAAAAATGATGCGTCTTACAAAAATCACGTAAAATTGGAATTTGTTGTTGATCGATGGGATTCTTTGCTCGATAGAAAAATAACAAGCCTGCATTATGCGCGAGTGTTCTCAACGTCTTGCGCTGTGCAGCATACTCGATAGAATCTTGTAATTTTGTGCCTAAATTTGAGGTAGGATGCGTCACCGAGAAATCATATTCCGGATATTGCAATAAAGCTTGTTGGTTTATGCGCCCATGAAGGGACGCCTCACGCAACCAATAGTCTTGTAGCGCTAAAAATATCCGCTCATCTTCCAGGCTATGTGTGAAGCGTACTTTATGCAGGGCTTCCATGGTGTAAAAGCGTAATACGGCATCCTTGTCTGTGTAACTTAATTGATGAAACGCAACGCCTGCGTGCTTTTTCTGCCGCTCTACTTTAGGTACGTTATACCAAAGAAATCCAGCCGGTGTTTCAGCATAAAGACCCTGTGTCATCAAAATAAGGCTTAAAAACAACACTCGCTTAATCATGTGCGCGCCCCTTATCATGCATGGCATTAACATGCGCGGCGTTGGCCGCATCCATTGCAGCATCTTGTGGGACGTTTTTTTTACCGATGAGTTCCGCCACCATCTCGCTTAAATTAAGCGATTTAAAATTAATACGTTCAAGCTCCTCCGGCGTCACACCGCGACAATCAGGGTGCCATACACTACCAAATCCAATACCTAACTGCGTATAACGCCCTTGAATTTGTACAATTCCTGCAAGCTTGGTTGGGAATACGCAATACCCATAATGAGTTGCACTAAATCGATGCGGTTTATAATGCCCCAGATAAACTGCACGCTGTTCAAGCTTAGCCTTTTGTAACTGTTGCAATTGCCATGGGCAATGAATCACCCAATCAAGAGAACCTGAATCTGTACAACAGTCACGAAAACCTAACGGATACTTTTCACATTCTTGATATACACCTCTAAAGATCGCTGCTTGGTGTGAGTTCACTTGGTTGGCGGCTACTTCTTGAGCAGTTCCTGAGACGGCGCCTAAACGACTAACCCCTTCATTGATATCATCACTCACATCTGGAGATGTCAGATCACATTTCCCATCAGCACACCCCACTGCAGGAGTTTGCGTTTCACTATGCTCTATCAAACGATCAGAAGCTGATATTTCCATTGGGTTTGGTGTCAATTTGACTCGATGTTGTTCTTCAGAAATCAAAAATCGTGCGGTGTCTTCTTGATTGAGACGCGCGCTCGCTTCTTGTTGTAATAACTTATCGTTATCACCAGAATTCGGTTGCAAACTTGATTCACGTGGGGTTGGCGTAAAGTTAGAGATGACATCCTGTGGATGAAAGGCCTGCATGGATTGCATCGCTTGTGTTCTAGCGACAATTGCACTGTCTGTCGAAGGGCTAGCGTAAGACTTGTCCTGATGCGTTAATAAGAGAAGCAGTAGAAAAGCCTTCATTGCACACCATCCTTGCATTCGCCGCGGCGCTTGATCCGGTCCAATCCTTCCGCTAGTGGCAATGTTCCATAAATCACATCAAAACAATCACCTTGTTCCACCACCAATGCAGGTACTTGATGGATGTTAAAGCGCTCAAATGCGGTGGGGTCAATTTGCAACGATAAATTAGGTATCTGAGTAGACATCGCCATAACTTTTTTTGCGGTTTCCGGCATAGAGTTTTGGTATAAACCATTTAAGATCGCCGGAATATGTAATCGCTCACACTCTTGCAACGTTTCAATCATCAATGTTTCAGGCATAGAAAAACTCACGAAAACATACGTATTTGCCGCCTCGGACACAAACGATATACATATACTAATCAATATCATCAAAGCTTTGCCTAAAATACGCAATTTCGTTTCCTCCATACTAAAAACCCATATTGATCAGGTGTGTGAGGTTTTATTTTGTTGGTTTCCCAATCAAGCGTCGTGTGCCCTGATGGATAACAATGCTTGCCATCTGCCACCTGATTCACCATCTCATAGCGATAACGTGACTTCGGCAGCACCGGCAAATGCAGTTCGCGACAAGGTGACTTACCGCTTGAATCAGTAATCAACGATGGATCGCGATGTAACTTGTAATTCATGCGCTCAGCTAATAGGAGTGCTGTTTGCACAGGTGAGAGCGGTGCATTGACATGTCCTGTTAATGGATAATGGCTACCTTGGGAGCCCGCGCACCAAAATAGGCTATCCATGGGTTGATTGCGTAATGACGATGACAAGCTATCAGCAGCACAGGAGCTCGCGGCTAATGGATTGCCAAACAAGGTGGCTTCAGGATTCAGCACAAAACTCATCTCTGAATCATTCCAGGTTGGATCCAGTTCGGTGAGATAGGCAATGTCAAAATCACCACCTTGCTGACAACCAGCGCTGGTTATCAAATTGAGCCAGGTAATCAACGGGTATTTGTACCAATGCACATGAAAAAACGCATGGGTTTGACCAAGACCGACGACATGCCGTCCACCTCGACGGCTCTGTGAACCTAAAGGCATGCGATGCCCGCCCAAGTTGACGAGACAATAGGGCGTATCCGTCACATCAACCAACGCAATGGGTTCCCAGTAACCGATATTCAGTCCCACGCGCGAGCCTACGGTCATTGGGCAAACACCGATGGGACTTGCAGCATTGTCCGTATCCGGCAAATGGGAATTCACAACTTGACCACGTCCAATGGATAACGGAAATAAACACCGCCAACAAACATCAGTGATGGGATTCACGAAATGCCCCGTGCATTGAGCACCAAAGACCGTACTCGTGATTAAAAATAAAAGTCCTGTGAGGATGTGCTTCATGATGAACCGTCCTCGCGAATTACAACTTCCATAATACGTAAGTTATTACCCTCGCGTGACACAAGTGCAGGCATGCGCCTGATTCCCATTTGATGGGTAATGCGACCGGCTTGATCGAAATAAATGGGGTGATTTAATTCCTGCTCCATTTTTCCCACTTCACCACCGGTTAAAATCACTTTAGCGTCGAGGTGCCGACGTAACATACGCTTCGCCCAACGCACTTGCGCCACATCATCCGCATCTAATAATAACCAATGGGGTTGATAAGTTGGCATGCTCTCTAATGCATTCACTCGCGTGCCTTTTGTCCATAACACACGGCCATCAGCATCAAGAATATCTTGAGACAACACAATGGCAGGCGTATATCGATGTGTGTTATTTTTGGTAGCACGCTTCAGTCCAACCGGTGTTGGACGATTGGCGTGTGCGGATACGATTGATACCCACCGTTCTTCAATGGCGGCCATTTCGCCTGATTTAACAAGCGCATTTAACCGTGATTCAATCAACTTCATGAAACTCAACTCCGAAACAGGGAATATCTCACCCACCACACCTAAATTGGCCGCATGAGTAAACCCACATAAAACACAAAGCATCAACGCGGTTGTGAACCGTTTCGCGCTCATCACTTAAGACCCCGCATATTCGCCGCCACCAAGTTTAAGATGGTCGGCGTTACATCACGACGACCCGCCAGCACGGTCGATGCGTCCAAAATAATGACCTGATTCGTCATGGCATAAGTATTCAAAGCGTCTTGCAATGCTTCCCCAAATCGCGTTGTTTTTTCGGTTAATTCAGCATCGGTTAAGGTCAAATGACTCACTTGACCCACAAAACGAGCCACTACCGCTTTTTTATCCACCGTCACTACAGAGGCTTTTAACGCGTAATGGGCATTCATAAGGCTCCATCCCAGCAAGAGGATAATGGCCAACCACTGCATTACTATGAGTTTTTGACGCATCATGCTTTCTCCTGCAAAACTTGATGAATCGCATCAGACAATGTGCTACCTGCTGAAAGCTTGGCTTCAATCGCCCCGAATTCTTCACCACTGGATGAAAACAAAAGACGCGTATACGGATCGGCAAAATAACGATGAAAGCTATACGTATTTCCAGTTTCAATCATGAGATTAGAAAAACCAGCACCCACCACATCACCAAAGGATTCAATCATCTTTTGTTGAAACGCATTAAAGCGATTGGGATAAGCCGCAACATAATCTTTAAAATTACCCTGACGCATAATAATTTTGATGTCACTACTGGCGGCAATCGCTTGACCTTGAATGGTCTTTTCCGTATCCAACAGGTATTGGGTAATCACGCCAAAACCACCATTGTGCTTGCGTGCAGTTCGAAAACCTTGCTCGATAAAATTAGCCGCAATGGGGTTGCTACCTTCGGTTAAAAAACGCCAGGCTTCATCAATAATGCAGCGCTTTTTAAGCCGTCTATCCGTTTGATAAAATTGACCCTGGATGATGACAATCATTACGAACATCACAATCGTCAATAAATCAGGGTTGTTTTGAAATCCACCCATTTCAAACACCACGAGCTTTGATTGGTTCACGAAAGGTGTCTCGCCATTAAAAAGATGACCATACAACCCATCACGGCCGTATTTTTTGAGTAAAATGACTAAGTCATTAAGCCGTGCATCATCTTGTGATTCACGCGTTGCAAGACGTGCACGCAAAGCATCCAACACATCATCCATGCAGGCTTTCCTACCTTTTTCTTGCCAGCACGTGGTTGCTGCATCCAGTAAATAAGACTTCTGAACGTCACATATGGGCACATGCGGACTTGCCATGATGGCTAGCAAATTGCGAATTTGAATGTTATCGGCCACCTCATCCAGCCGCCCATCACCCGTTTTTAGCTCCGTTTTTCCATCAAAATCAAACAACGTAAAAGGATTCAAGGTAATGTTGGCCACATCAATGTAGGTGCCGCCCACCAATTCACATAGGTGTTTATAGGACTGACCTAAATCAATCACATAAGTGATTTCACCCAGTGCTAAGCCACTTAAAATTTGTGCCTGCTGAAACATCGACTTACCCGCGCCTGAGGAGCCGACGGTAAGAAAATTGAAATTGGTAATCGGCAGGCTCTTGTTATCAAACGTATCGAGAAAGAAAAGTTGGTGACGATGAGTAGGCAATAACAAACCAGCCCTAGAGCCTTTCATATCAGCCACAATCGGCATTAGATTTGCAATGTTATAATGCGTCATCGTTTTGATGAGGCCTAAGGCTTCGAAATCCTTGAAAAATCCCTCGGTCATGAAAAAGGGCAAGCTTGCCAAATAACGCACCCATTGCGTCGCACGCGATTGCTGCAACTCAAAACCCAATTGACGATAACTGCCAATGGCTTTCGCCACCACTTCACGTTCTTTATCAGGTGTTGTGAACAACATGAGATTATAAAACGTTGGTAATAGACTTAAATTATCGCGACTGCTTTCTTCATGAATCAAATTCCAGGCTTGCCCTTCATCGCGCGCACTCGGGTTTAAAAAGAGTTGAATTGCGTTGGCATTGGCGTTTAAGGATTTAGCGCGACTTTTGGCAAGCGCCACCATTTTCTCTTGATTCACCCCTCGAATGGTCAGACTCACTAAAAACGAACAGGGAATGCCATGCTCAGGTCGCAAGAGATTTGCAAATAAATCGGGTGTTTGCCACAACGCCAATTCGTCCGGCCACTTTTCGATATGACAATTGATGATACGTGTTTTAAATGGATGCCCATCTGCATCACTGCCTTCACAGTCAACACTCAAATCATGCGCTGTGAATAAGCTGTTGCCGGAGGGGATAGCGTGGCTTAACGGAGATGACGCGTCCAGGTGAAATTCAGGCCAATCCATGTTCTCTAATTGCGGGCATAAGAGCGTTCGCATCAACACTAAAAAGTCATTCCGTTCAAGACGTGCGTGAGCCAATCCAGCCACGTTCAGTTCCGATTCAATGTTACTGCGAAGGTTATTTAAATGAAGCGATGCGTCAGCACCAAGTCGCTGTGAGAAGAATAAATACACGCGATAATCAGACAACTTTGCAGCAATATTACGTCCATTGGGATAACCTTCAATGGCTGCCTTCAATTGATACTTTTCACTCATCTGTGCCAATTGTTGATAGATGCCGCCTTGGTTCATCATGGGGTCAAATCCATGTTCAATCATGCTACTTACATAATGGTGTTTGTGCAGCATCACCGTGCAATCAACACCTACCGGTAGTTTATTTTTAATAAGTTCTGCCATGGATTTCACAAGCGTCTCATCAGCACCAGCGGCAGGCATCACATGCAATCCAAACCCCATGGAGCGCTTATTAATAAATAACAAATCCTCATCCACCGATTCATAGGGCAATAAACTCACTATGGATGGTAAATCCAGATTGATGGATGCTTGAGCCAGACGTTCTTTTTTAAGTGATGCAGGCTGCATATGGCCGCCCTCACCCAGTCGATGTGTAACTCGATACAAAACTGCCCTTGCAACATCGACTAATTCAGCCCACATGACGGACTCCTTGTGTTGATGATGAGGCGTCAGCGAATAGCGTATCATTGGTATGACGCACACCTTGTTCATCTGTCCATGGTGCTATCCAGATCGTTTGAGTACGAGCTAAGCGTGCGTGATTTTGGCTTAAAGCGCGTCTAGCTGGTATTCGCCTGACATGGATAGGTTTTTTTACCTCATCCACTTCCGTCATGGCATTCACTTCCTCGATACTTAGACACCGATCACCCGCCGTTGCATTGCAACTAAATTGGGTGTTAATCGGTGCACACGCACTGTTCAGCATTACCACACCAACAAAACTTAATTTCATAAAGAGATGTTTCATTGCGCGTCTCCATTGGATTGTGCATACGTTTTATCAATACGGCTTAAGACTTCATGAGGAACCGTAAAATCAGGATTACCCTCTGCATCCGATTCAAGCGACGCACTGGCTTGTCGATGCTTGCCGCGCTCAATCACCGCATCATCAGGCTCCAGGTAAAATCCATCTTTAAATACAATCGTCACCAAGTTGCCTGAACCGACTTGGATTACCGGATGATATTGCTCAGCGCGTTTTACGTAATAACTGGAAAGAACTTCAGCGGCTTTGGATGCACCACCGTAAGCGGCATAAGGTGCAATACTGCCTGACGGTACAGTTGTCGCTGAACCTAACGCACTGATGCTTTGCACGGATTGTGAATATTGAGCCGCTGAGGCAATACCAGACATAGCACCACTAATACCGGCCCATTGCATAACCTTGTTATCGCGCATTAAGGGCTGGCCTTTAATACCGACTTTGCCACCAAAAAACGCCCAACCAGTGACCGTCTTATCAATAATCGGCATGCCTTTTTGCGCACACGATAATTTATCCAAGACCACATAGGCGCGTTCACTGGAGATATCGCCATAGGAACTAGCGGTAACAAAACAGCCTTGCAAGTGAGAGTGTTGACCATTAGGCAATGTGCCGGGTTGCAGGAGTTTGAATAACATCACACCATTGTTTTTTGCCTGTCCATTCACCGACGCATCGGCATCAGCGCCACCTAAAACAACAGCCCGCACAAAGGTACCGCTGGGGACATAATGATCTGGATTTAAATGATTATCTGAGGATCGCAGGCGGTGCCCATAATGAAACGAAACAGCGTGAACACGCGGTTGTGAAACTATTTGCATGCCTAAGTTAGCGCTATTTCTTGCTTGATTAACCATCGCCGTTTGCCATGGAGATGCCGCATCAGTTAGTGATGTGTTTGAAGCATTATCCGCCACTTGAACCGGTGTGTTGGTAGGTTTTATCGCGCTACTAACCATAGAAGCAAGATTTGCGGTGTCCTTCTCACGCGCCTTTTCACCTTTATCCATCGCTTCGCGTAGTTGAATCATTTGTACTTTTAAACTTTCCAATTCCGCTTGTTGCGCGGTCAACGCACTTTCAGCATTAGCTTCACTAAAACTTGCATCCACCACACCAGTTAAATTGGTTGAATCAACGCCTTTCTTTTGATTCCGCGGCTTATCGTGCGAAATCAGTAGAATGCTTGCCCCTGTGACCAACACACAGCCTAAAATCACCGCCATCAAGGTTCGTCGTTGCGTACGTGCCATCAGTTGATTGATTGAAAAACTAGCCATGAGCACGCTCCAACACCCGATACACATAAGCCTTTTGTTTAGGCGCTAATGTTGTTGCAGACAAAGACACTGCTTTAACATCGTTATTAGCAAACCAGGCCTCATTCAAGTCCAATGGCAATTTGCCGCCGTTATAGATTTCCATCACTTCACCGTTTAATTGCAGTCCTTGATAGGTTGTTTTCGGCGTCAACATCAGCCCTTGTTGCAAACGAATCACACGACCATAGTGATGTTTTTCATCAAAGCCCGTGGGTTTATCTTTGCTTATCATGCTCGTCATGAGGTGGGCGATGGCATCACCCATCGGTAGCTTTGCTGACGGATTCAGTGTTGCTTTGACTACTGTAGGATGTACTGCAACAGTCGTTTGTGGCACAAATTCGATTGTTTTACCGAGGGATGCTTCTGCATTCACCGTCGCTGAAAAATGATGCCCTGATTCCGTGGTTAAAAATAGCGTAAACGGCTCATGACTGACTAACATCACATACAGGCTGCCATCTTCTTCATTTCGAATCGCCATGCGACCTTCAGGGAAATGCGCTTGGGTAATTTTATCGCCTTTAACCACCAACCGATTATAATTGGAGTCACTCAATGCGACTGGAATGTCCGTATTATCACGAAACGATTGTGTCGTGAGCGCTTGTGCTGAGGCGGCTGTTAGCAACAAACATATTGCATGAATTAATTTAGGCATGAGTCTCTTCCTTTACATGAGTAAACTGGGTCACCGTCAATCGACCAAAACGATAACGATATTGCAACGTGTACGTCAGCCGCTCGTCGCGTAAATCACGCAGCCCCACCGAGCGCTTTAATACACCGGTTATCATGCTTTGCTGTTTTCCGTTGTCTGCACGAATATCTGAAATCTCAAAATGGCTGGATATCTTTTTATCCATGATGACTTTGGCTTCCTTTTCGAGTTGAGCTGAAAATGCTGCAAAATGAGCACTATCCACAAAAGCCAACAAGCGCTTATGGTTAGCACGTACCGTTTCGGGGGTAACGTTCAACCGTGAGTAGATAAAGTTCTCACTCATCAGCGATAAATAATGCGTATCCACCATCGCATCACTTTTCATATAACTTGACCCACCAAAAAATGGCGTGATTTCTACCCGTTGGTGAACACTTGTGTAAAGTGCCAAACCACCCATCAAGACGTTTGTGATGAGAAGCCCAAACACGAGTGCGACCATTAAATTAAAGCGTGCGGCCAATTGGCTGAATCGATGTTGCTGTGCATTAAAATTCATGTGGTTCTCCTACGCCCGCCAGACTCGACGACATGAAGCCGGTAAGTGCGATACAATCAATTGCGTGATGCATCGCGGCATATGCCAATAAAGCAACACCAATAAATACCGTGGTCCGTGACCTTGCTTTAACACTTTTAAGATCCCGTACAATCCAAAACATAAACACCCCACCAAAATCTTGTGATTTGATGCCACGAGCAACATTAGTCCCAATAAGGCCACCAACAACTCATCGAGGGTTAAACTCATGTAGCGTTTCGGCGCATCCAAATGGCTTATCACTCGATACAAGGTGGGGTTATGCACGACTCATCCTCCAAATACGAAGGTGTTAATCAGGAAAGCAGGCAATAGTGCTATCGCAAAAACGCCCACAAACACCATCGGGTTTTTGGTCTTTACCGCCATTGCGGCTGATAAAATAATGTCGACTAAAATAAAGACCTTCCAAAACGTGCCTTGTCCACCCAGCATGTCTTGCACGTCACCCGCCATGGCCCCAGCCAATTTATCGGTGGCATAGACTTGACTGGCCAAGAGTGCACAAGACAATCCAATGCCTATTTTCTTGATACCACTCACTAAGTTTTTATTAATTTTCACGCGTCTTCTCCTTATTATGGTTTTATGTTTAACATGGCTTTTATTTTATTAAGATGCATATGTGCCACTGCCGGATCGGCTTTTTGTGATTCTTCTTTTGATTGAAAAAACACATCTGGTTTATGGTATGCCTTGCAACATTCAATAAAGTACGGCAACGTCGGAGGAAAAGGGCATTTCTGCAAGCAAAGTTGCAATGCATGTTCAAGACTCTTGTCTTCAAATCCCATCAATCCCTCCAACCAAGCTTTTTTGCTATAATCTAAAAATTCGTCCGTTTTATAGATGCTACGCCAAACGTGGCCATACATCGCTGAAAAACGCAGAAACAGCCTGTCAATACGCTTTTGATGTCTTGCGACGCTCACTGAATTGGATGACGTTTCTGGAAGATTGGATGCTGTCATCGGCAATGGTCTCGCAGTCTGGGATATAGTCGACTCCGCCTTTACAGCTCTCCCAGAAAAAATCGACGGGTTGTTTTGTAGCACGTGTTTTATGGGTTGCATTTGTTTTCTCCTGTAATTTGCTTGTGTTGATATCATCTTCCCAGCCACGTTGAGCTAGCCAATTCGCAGGGTATCGCCAATGTGGTACCCAAAGCCCTGCGGATTGTTGTTGCTGGTGATGGTTGAGTTGCGTGTCCAATGCCATCATGATTTTGGAAAATAAAACCTCATCAGGATTTAGTTTTTGAAACTCATTCCATGTGTGGGTTTTGTTTTGTGGTTGAGGGTAGCTTTCCCAAAAATTTTCGAAAAATTTGCTTAAACAAATATACTTATTTTCTGAGTTATGAGGTGTGTCGGCCTGAGCTGTTTTTCTTATGCCGGCCTGTTTGTTGGTATTTTTGTAAGTAGTTGATTTTACATCTGTATAACATACATTTTGCGTGTCGACTTCAGATGTCGGCCTTGTGCCTGCCTTGTTTTGGACGGAGTTATTCGTTTCAGCTAATAAGCATTTTAAAATCAAATTCTTTTCAGTTGATTGAATCGCGACAAGGCCAGCTCGCTCAAGCGATTTTACAGCACGCCTCGCTTGTTGATGACTGGGATATTCGGCTTTTACACCAGGAATAGGTGCTACATACAAGACCTCACGTAATGACTGATAACTGATCTTACGTTTGATACCAACGAGACAAGTTTGCAGATCCATGTAAGGACGGATCCCCATGATATAAGTGACTCGTTGGATCAAAGGTAGCTCCATCAGTGCTGTTAACTCTTGAGAGTTGATAAACAAAAAATCCATCATCTTATTATTAATCCCGCTCGTTTTTATTTTCTATTTATGGTAAATTAATCATGGAATACAATGTTAACTTACTCTTTACGTGTAAATAAATCACATAATAGCACTAAAAGAGTAAATTGCAAGTGTGTAAACGACAAATATTGGAAATTTCTAATGAATCTTAAAGAAGAAATTGGTCGGCGTATTTTAGCGGCACGTAAAGGTAAAGGATTAACGAGAAAAGCGCTCGCTGACCTTACTGATGATCTGAAACAATCAAGGATTAACAATTGGGAGCGAGGTGAACGAACCCCCGGGCCTGAAGAAATAAAACAGCTTGCAAAAGTACTGGATGTTTCTGCGGCGTATCTAATGTGCCTCACGAACCAACAACAAACAGACCCACTTAAGAGTATTCCAGGGCTTGGCGCTTTAATTCCATTACTCGACGCTAAACAAGCTTCTGATCCCATTGCAACTACAACTGCAATCAAAAATATGCTCGATCACAAAGATGTAATGTTTATTCCTCTTGGTACTGCAGTGAGCGGGCAATTGGGTAAATATGCATTTGCGTTAAAGATGCAAGATGACAGTATGGTTCCTGAGCTTAAATTGAATGATGTATTAATCATTGATCCAGACAAAAGACCACATCCAGGGCAGTTTGCCGTTGCTCGAATCGGAGAAAACAGCGACGTTATTGTTCGCCGCTATAAGCAACTTTCAGCCTCAACAGACAACCAACAGTTTGAGTTATTGGCTGAAAATAAACACTGGGCTGACGTTAAAGATAGTACTCAATGTCAATTAGTTGGTACTGTGTGTGGGTTAATTAGGGCATTGGAATAGCATATTACAACTTTGTAACCGATATGTGAGTTTTTTAAAATAGTGTCAAAAAGTGAGCTTACGTGAAAAACAAATTATTTTTGACTCTCATCTTACTAGCACCAGCTGTTTTTGGAGCAAAAGCTGAAAGTCTACAAAATGAATTGAATATTTGGAGAACCGAAAATCATATCACCAGTGTGATAGTGAGCGTGCAAGATAGCACGGGAAAAATAACAGATCTTGTTAGTGGAACAACCGTGTTAAATGGAAAAACGCCTATAAGTGCGAAGAATTTGTTTGGGGTAGGTAGCATTACCAAAACGTTTGTGTCCGCAACTATTTTGCAACTACAAGAAGAGCATAAATTAAAATTAGATGATCGACTGAAAAACTACTTTCCAGAATACCCGCTTTGGAAAAATATTACGATTCGTCAGCTTCTCAATATGACCAGTGGAATTTATAATTATAATGATTCATTGGTGTATCAAAAGCTAAGAGATGCCGAGCCTAAAACGGTGGTTCCATCTAAAACACTTATTGATATTGCCTATCAAAGCACGCCTTATTTTGCTCCGACTAAAGGCTGGCATTATTCAAATACTAATTATCTTTTGTTAGGTCTAATAATAGAAAAGGTGACCCATCAACCGTTATCCGAAGTGCTTAAGCAACGAATTTTCAACCCCTTAAAACTCAACAACACCTTTTATAGTGCTGGTTTTTATCCTGCTAATGTTACTAAGCGTATGGCGCATGGATATTACAAAGGTAAAGATATGAGTCATTTTAATGCAAGTATAGTTGGGGTAGGTTCGGCTGGGGCAATGGTAATGAATAGTCATGATCTTCTTACTTGGGCTCACGCATTATTTACTCCAGGCATTATTTTAAGTAAAAAGAGCATACATGATCTTCAGAAAACTGCCCCTGACAAATACTCCAAAGCGCCGTTTCCTATTGGTAGTCATTTTGGACTTGGCGTCATTTCGCTTGACGTACCCGAATTGGGAATCATTTGGTTCTATACAGGCGTGATAAATGGATATACAAGCGTTTTTATTTGGTTGCCTTCTCAGCATAAAAGCATAGCGGTACAAGTGGCTACTTGGCCCGCACCTCATTTTAAAGTGGTATTTCCTAACCAGGATATTATGAAAAAAATATTACGATTTGCCGCTTAATTTAGCTATTTAATCACAAAAGGTTAATTATTATTTTAGCTTTGTTTTTAGATGTGAAGCAGACTCTTCTTCATCGCCACCGAGGTCATCCATTGGAGTATGGGTATCAATAATCGTCTTATCTTTTTCATGGTCAACACTATCTTTGTAATACTGCACCATGCGTTTTTGGTTGATCCAGACTAATCCATCAATTAACTTATCTTGCCATTCAGCAAAACAATGGTCACCGTGATAAATATCGAAATGGCAAGATAAGTTTCTGTCTTTTAAAAAAGCGGCGAAATGTTCACTTGCATCTACCTGAGTAACACCGACATCAGTTATTTGTTTTCCTGACGGAGCTTGAGAATAGACTCCCGTTTCCAGCTGTCCCACATTTAAATAAAAGCATTGTTGTTGAGCGAATTCATTATGAGGATAATGTTTATCTTCGAGTTTATGCTGTAGCCCTTCTGTAGCTTCAAATCCATGCGATGTCATACTACCCATCCAGTAAGAACCAGATTGACTGATAATATTACCAAAAACTTCAGGATGTCTGGTTGCGATATGCGTAGCTCCATTCCCACCCATACTAAAACCAGCGATTGTAACATCCGATGGATCTGTGGATGCTCTAGGATAGTCCCGGCGTATTTTCGAAACGAATTCATCTGCTACAAAATCAGCAAACAATTCGGCCTCTCTACTACAACCATATTCGATATCCCGATCTTCCGAATTAAGATAGACCGTTATTGTCGGTTTGATTTTACGCTCTTTCATGGCCTGCTCCATAATGGCAGGTGCTTTCATACGTTTAATTGTTTCATATCCGTCAAGATGAATGAGTAATTTGTATGGCCCCGTATAACTAGGATCAGTTGGAGGTATATGGATCCAGTAACTTCTTGATTTATCTTGATAAGAGGGGACATGACTCGACAAAGCAGATTCATTAAAATTGAATTCTGCTGAGATCAATCGTTGCGATCTGTCTAGAGACTCCATAATACCAGGCAATGAAGTTTGCTCAACATGTTGACGTGGCCTTGCTCTGGGCATTTCAGCAATATATTGGGCATCATCATCACCCCATCCATCTATTTTGTAGGAAGAAAAAGGAGGTGAGACCAGATTACCTATATATTCACCTGTATCTAATTTTTTACCATTTTCCAAATATTGAAAAGATATCCTTGCATCACTGGGGGTATGTTTTATTGGCATGATCCAAATGTCATTTTCTATTTGGCTAAATTGACCGAAGCTCTGCATAGAGGGATCATACACTGAACTAATTAGTTCCACTTTTTTGGTATCGGAATTTCCACGATAAATAAAAATTAAATCGCAAGACCCATCTGGTTGTATTGAGACGAATGGATTGTCGACCTTAGACCAAATTTCATTCTGTTCATTAATATCAGCGGCATTACTTAAGGCGTCAACTAACGTTTCTAGGGTCGTAATTTCAGGATATTGAGGCAACTTTACCTCCATTATTCGGCTGTATTCACTAAGAAAATTGCAGTTTAGGTTTTAAGTATATATATAATTCATGAAATAATTCACAACATTCTTCATAAATACCCGGACAACTTGATTCGCGAGGTCCCCCGATATTGAGAGTATGAATGTTATTTTCTGTGCACCAATTCAATATAGTTTCTGCAGTACCTTCTTTCTCAGCCAAACTAATAATAAGATGAGGCCTTTCTAGCCTCAGAGCTTCATCTATTGTTAACTGTGTCCCGTCTTTTATTGCTTCTGGTAGTGGTAAAGATGGCACAATAATCAAAGTGCCATCTGAATCGCGAACATTTAATTTGGTTCTTTCGGAAGGGACAGATGTAGTTGCTTCTATCAACGAGGCATGCATCTCTAAGATATTCCGTCCATTTTCATCCAATCCCCCCCTGGGGCACCAACCACCAATAGAAATACCACATTCAACTGCCATATCCAGGGCGGCTTGATCAACACCTGTTTGACCACCTGAAACAATTTTTTCAATCATAAGACAAATCCTGGTTCGTTTTTGCATACTTAAATGGTGTAAATTTATTGGGGAAATCGTAAATATCAATTCCCGTTAGGTTTTTGAGGTAGTTTACTAAAAAACTTGCCGGTGCTGCCAGCAAAATGCTGTAAATGGCCTTAATTGAGAAACTAATGGCCACGACTTTCATAATATTGTGAAGAGGAATGGATGAGATTTCCATCATCACAATCGCTACAAAAGAATAAAGGGCTTCTGAAAATGTTGATGAGCCTAGACTCCTTAACCAAAAGTAACGCCCCTTAAGCAGTATTTTCCAACGGGATAACACATACGAATTGGTTAAGTTCGCAACAATATAAGCGATGAAGCCACTAATATTGATACGTAGCAATGATAAACCAAGAACATAACTGTATGACTCTTGCTCTTTAAAAAACGAAGGATGTGGTGCTATCAACGCTAGCTGACAAATAACAACAAAAAATGTTTGCGCTAAAAATCCGGTGATAATCACAGAACGCGCTATTTTATAGCCATAAATTTCCGTAATGATATCATCAAAAATGAATATCAGTGGCGATGTAAATGTACCGCCTAAAACAAAAAACGCATCAATTCCGATATAACGGTTGGTTAAAACAGCATTACAGAGCATGATGCTCATGTAAAACATGCTGATCAAAATAAGAACTTTATACCCGTGTAGATTTTCAATTACGTTCTGCTTGTTATGGTGCTCATTCATTGCAGTCTCATTTTTCAACTAGTCGGAGATGGGGGGCTTTTGTTTTAGATAAACCATTTTCTTCAATTTTTGGGTTCGCTAATTTAAGCCCAGCTAGCACACCAATACAAAAAGCCTGTACCGCATCAAATTCTTCGATGAGCGACCTGGATAATGCAATATCTCTTGGATCCATCAGAAATTGCTCACCTGTAATTTTAGATTCAAATCCCAATAAACCATTTCGATTTTGGTACAGAAGATGATTATTTCCATACCTAGAGACGGAATATTTGGAGAACACGCTTCTAGGTTTCACTTGCGCCTTTACGTTCTGAGTATCAAATTGAGTGGTTTTCTCATACTCAATTCCAATATAGCAGCCTTGAATCGGGTGTAATCCGTATAAGATATCCTCATCAAATACAATATCTTGAATGACTGCATCAAAAACGGCTTTTGTATTAATGCATTGCATTTTGAAATACTCCACCTGGCCTTTAGTACAGAAATCAACAATTTTGTATAAAATAAAGTCGTTTAAATCCACTTTATTCGTCGTCCTAGACATGAAACTTGCAACCATCTTTTTAAATGGCAGCGCATACACATTCATTTATCCCTCCGTGTGCAAAGGTCGCATCTTCCTGTTATAAAAAAGAGTTAAAAAAACCACACCTAATATTTCGTGTTCCTCTTTAGAAAATTTCAATATTGGAGAGCCTTGATTAATAGGATGTAATTGCCATTCTGGTGGATCAACAAATAGCTCTCTTAATGTCAATTCATTATTCTGGCGCAAATTAATGAGAACAAGATCACCGTCTGTGGCTGATAAATCAGGATCCACAATAAAAAGAGTACCTTGTTGAAAACGGGGATGCATGGAAGGCCGGCTTTCTAACGCGAATGATCGTGGGCTAACGTTTTCGTTTTTTCCAACGGTCACAGGTACCCATTCTTGCCATTGGCTTAGGTCAATCGCATCTATATTTTTAGCTGATTCCCAATCTAATGCAGGAATAAATAAAGGTTTGGTTTGACCGATAACGCCGAAATGAGCTACTTCCTCAGTTGCAATAAGATTATCAATTGAGACTTTAAAATAATCAGCAATGGCTTTCAACGTCGATATTCTTGGATCTGTTGTTTCCCCAGATAGTAACCGCTTTATCGAAATTGGTGGAATATTAAGATCTTGAGCCACTTTATTTTCAGTTGTTTTCTTTAACGCGATAAAGCGTGCCAGATTTTCGGCAATACTGCATCGTTGCGTTAAGTCTAAATTTAGGTGTTCTGCATTCACGTGCATTCTTAGTCAGTTGTTATGAAGAAATGATACATCAATGTATTAAATAAAAAAACAATAATATTAAATTTATTTAAAAATACAAAATTAACAAACAACATTGTTGACTTTATCAAACATTATTGTTTATATTCGTGACTTAATTGTTTGTGACGATTAATTGGCCTCATTAAATAATAAAACTAAATGTAAGGAACACAATGATGATGCATCACCACTCGAAATTGCAAATCTACAAAGGAATTATTCAATACTTGCTGGATTCTACCAACTACACAATCAAAAATATTGCCGAGGTTACTAACTCCTCAGTTAAAAATATCCGCACTATCTATTGCGAGGATCAGATCCCAGCACATTTCTCAGAGATCAATTTAGTAAAACTCTATCACATGATGCTTGAATTAAATTTACATGAATTCAATGACTCAAGGAATTAAACAGGTGGCAACGGCAAAACGAAATGGAAATAATAGAGGATCGAATGATGCAAAATACAACTTCTTATGAAATTACACAGCAAATTTTTTTTATTAACGATCTTGAACGATTGATTGGGCGCAACCGAGTTACGCTTCGCAGGTGGTGGTTAATCGGAAAATTTCCAAAGCCCGTAAAATTAAATCATTCCACCTTGGCTTGGCATCGTGATGCTATCGAACAATGGATTAATCAAAGTATTAAGCTTGGTGAAATCTAGAACCTACCATTCAATATGACTTATCGTCAGTACCTTTTATAATTTTTAGCAGGCCGTGAGCCTGCTTTTTTTGTCTTCATATAAAAAAATATAACGCTCATTGCAAGAAATAATAAATTGAATCTGATTTTTAAAGTACCCTGCAAAGTGCCCATTATTCATTAATTCGGCCGTTAGCCAATTCTAACCAGAGGTGTAACGCCATTGATTTTTAAAGGATTTAACTGGTCGGGACGGAAGGATTTGAACCTTCGACCACTAGCACCCCATGCTAGTACGCTACCAGGCTGCGCTACGCCCCGACTGCGGACGAATCATAGCGCACCTGGCCTTAAATCACAAGCAGTGAGCGGCCCAAATTGCAAGCGTGTATTACGTCGCGGTGCAGCTGGCTACAATGGTTGTTGACCCTTGATTAAGTAGTTCAACTTTAGCACCTGGAAGTGCGGTGATGTAGACCACCTCTCTAGGCTGGAGAGTCAACGTCATGACATCGCCGGAAGACAAGTTCCTATTATTGATTGAGCCCGTTTTACGTAACACTTTGAACGAAACAATGTTGTTTGCTTCAGTGCTTTTAATGGTGCAACTGGCCTTGACTGTCCACATGAATACGTTAGAAAAAACTTGAGGGTCATTTATCGGCAGTTCGTAATCGACGGCTGGCCCGATTTGAAACGTGTGTTGCGTTGCTGAAAAAGCATGGGTCGCCAGTAGGCATCCCAGTCCCAAAAGTACCACTCCGATGTTTCGTTTCATTGATGTCCCCTTAATGAGCCGTTGCATTTTTTTTAAACTATTATGATCATCTATAAGATGTCTACAAGGAGAGGCATTGTATCATACATGTTGCATTAAGGTATCTAAACAATCGAGGCGCGCACAAAGTCACCATTTGAAAGGTGTAATAAGTCAGCGGTGAGTGGGCTCAAGTGGCATGTCTGCTCGGCGGTGTTTAGTGTTGCTGAGCTGATTGTGGCACGAAAATCGAGCTGCGTATTCGCGAGGAGGACGTGGTGATTGTGGAGTTCCTCCGTAGTGATGGTGAGGGGCATGAGCTGACTTCTGGCTAGCGTACGTATTTTATCTCGCGCAACCTCTAAGGTTGGACCTGCATCAAAAATATGAACCGTTTGGTTATGCTTAAACCCTTCTCGGAGCAGAATCGTCATCGCCGGAACGGTTGATGCATGCGTGTGCCCAATCACCTCTTGAGCCGCCTGTGGGAGGAGGTTCAGGTAGATAGGGTGATCAGGCATTAAGTCAGCGATAAATTGCTTGTTGTTGGAGATCGTCAGTTGATCGGCTTGTGTGAATGACATGTGAAAAAAAGGGTACCCTACGGCATCCCAGAAAGGAGAGTGACCTTGATCATCGGAGATGCCCCTCATCTCAGCAATGACTGTCGGTGCGAAACGTGCAGGGTACTGGGCCATAAAGAAAAATCGTGCAAGTGAAAGCAATAACCCATTCCCATGTCGTCGATAAGCTGGATCTAAATAGAGGGTGCAAATTTCAGTACGGCCTTGGTTATCATGAACCAGGCTTAAATAATCTTGTTTGTTTTGAATACCAAGCGAGGAACATGTTTTGATACAGGTTTGCCGTTTATATGAATAAAAAGGAGCGTCTATTCCGGTCATCGCTTCAATCGCTGCGGTGCCTGCCACGTGGCCTGTGGCAGGATCTTCTAATATAAATAGATAATATTCATTGCCAGGAGAGATGATGGAGGGGTTAAATGAGGCCTGAGACTGGGCCAGACGCTTATTTAATAACGCCCGATCTTTTGGAAGTGTCGTTATGCCAATGCCACTTCCCATGGCCAGCGCATTAATTTCCTGTAAATCGCGCGCGCACGCCGGGCGAAATAACATCATAATAATGGACCTGGATTGAGAGAGCGATGATCATCAAGGCCGCCGTTTGCCAAATCCAACAGCAATAGTGTACTTAAAGCCGCACGTTCAACGAGACTGTCGAGGAGAATAAATTCGTTGGCGCTGTGGATAGCACCACCACGTACGCCCAGTGTATCGATAACGGCTAAGCCCTGTGCGGCAAGGTTGTTTCCATCACAACATCCACCGCTGTCTTCCCAATCTAGATTTAAGCCCAATGCACGACCTAGGTGTTGCACACGCTCAAACAGACGTGTTGTGGCTGCATTAATGCGTTTCACGGGTCGACTAAAATCGCCGTGGAGGGTGAGCGTGTAATCTGTGCGCTGTAGTTTTGTGATGATGTGGTTCAGTTGCTCTCGAACCCAGTGTTCGTCATCGGGCAGGCTGATCCGGACATCGAGTTTGGTGACAGCAAGTGCAGGAACCACGTTGAGGGCCTCTCCACCAGCGATGTTGCCGATGTTGAGGGTGACTCCTTCGCGTTGACCGTTTAATGCATTTATTGCGACAATTGCTTCGGCAAGGTAGCAAATGGCATTTCGCCCTTCATCAAAGGCGCGGCCCGCGTGGGCCGATTTTCCGGTAGCCACGAGGGTTAATTTACCACTTCCTTTACGGTTTTTGGCGAAAGTCCCTTCACGTGTCATGGCGGGTTCGTAGACTAACGCGGCGAAGTAATTTTTTGCGATGGCATTAAAAAATAAACGAGAACCAGGGGAGCCTATTTCTTCATCCGCATTAATCACGACATCCCAGCCCAGTGTGCCAGCAAGAGGAGAGTCTTCGAATGCAGTGAGGGCGTGGAGCATGACAACTAGCCCACCTTTCATGTCCGCAACACCAGGGCCATTGAGCGTGTTTTTATTGAGGGTATGCAGGGTTTGAAAGGGGTTTTGTTCACCATACACGGTGTCCATGTGTCCACTGAGTAAAATTCGTCGCTTAAGATGAGGTCGTTTGCGGATGAAGAGAAGGTCGCCATACGGTTCATTCTCGCGATCGCCTAATAAATTAATGACTTGGTTTGATGGCATGACATGCGTTTCTATTTGATCAGCAAGTGGAGTGAACGCGGTGTGCAGCGCTTGGTGGATGCGGACTAGGCCTGGCAGATGGGTTGTGCCTGAGTTAATACCACACCATTGGTGAAGTTGTTCAATCATGGCCCCTTCGCGAGCGAGGAGTGAACGCGTGAGTTCTTGTGCCTGTTGCTTCATCTGGCTAACCAACTTACCCTGAGTGGTTTATTATATGACCTTATCTGAAATGACAAGGGTTCACAAGATGACAACCCGACACACAGCGCTTCTTATAAACGTGCACCCTGAGTGGCGTGAATTACTGAGTGATGCGCTGGATGCGATGGATCCAGGCTATCTTCATGGCTTGACTAGCTCGTCTGATTGGTTGCCCGGAAAGGCGTTACTCTTGGCGGCTTTTAGAACGCCGTTGTCTCAAGCGCGGTATATTTTGTTTGGTGAATCGCCCTATCCACGGCAAGCGTCTGCCAATGGGTATGCTTTTTGGGATGCGGCAGTCGAGTCGCTTTGGAGTAAACGTGGTTTGAGTAAGGAAATTAATCGAGCAACCTCGTTGCGTAACCTCATGAAAATGTTTCTTTATGCCCGAGGCAGTCTTCAGGATGACAGGACGCAGGACGTCATAGCAAAATTGGATCAATCCATTTATTATCAAACCGCAGACAGCATGTTTACAGGGTTGCTGGAAAAAGGATTTATATTGCTCAATGCCTCGCTTGTTTATCATGAGGGAAAAATCCCTTATCATGCGCGGATGTGGCGTCCATTTATTCGAGTCCTATTAGACCGACTGGTGGCTTATAACCCGTCGTTTCAGCTGATTTTATTTGGCCGAATCGCAGAACAAATACCTGAGCGCGAGCGATTCTCTTGTCTCATTGCGGAACATCCATACAACCTCAGCTTCATCACCAATCCACAGGTGGTGGACTTTTTTAAACCCTTGGATATATTGGTTGATCATGATAAAAAACACCACGGTTGATCCCGTTGAAGTCGCTAAGTTTGCCCAGCATGCAACGGCATGGTGGGATAGAGATGGCCCATTAAAGACCCTGCATGATATTAATCCTGTTCGACTTGAATTTATCAGAGAATATGTTTCTCTTTCAGGCATTCGAGTGCTTGATGTGGGATGTGGCGGGGGAATATTATCCGAGAGTTTAGCGCGTGCTGGGGCCGTGGTGACAGGCTTAGATGTTGAATCGGATGCACTGCTTACCGCACGCGCACACGCAGAGGGTTCAAACCTTGCTTTAGACTATGTCTGTCAGCCCATTGAGTGCTTTGATGCGGAACCGTTTGACTGCATCACGTGCATGGAACTGCTCGAGCATGTGGCAAATCCAGACGTTGTCATTGAGCACGCGGTCCGCTTGTTAAAGCCAGGGGGCGTGATCTGTTTGTCAACGATCAACCGAACGGTCAGCGCTTATGCCACGGCTATTTTTGCGGCTGAATATGTACTTTCCTTGCTACCGCGTCAAACGCATGATTTTGCCAAGTTCATTCGACCCAGTGAATTAGCACGTGTGCTCCGGACGTTTGGTTGTGATGTCCTAGGATTGTCTGGCATGTCGTACAATCCCTTTACGCGAACGGCATCCTTGTGTGAACAGGTTGATGTTAATTATCTTTTAGTGGCTCGACGGGTTTAGGCTTGTCTTTTCGTCCGGTATATCTGTCTTGGAACCGTTGGTACGCATACTTGGCTTGTTCTTCGGTTACGATATCCACTTCGTTTCCATATAAATCGACACGTGCCGTGTCTGTTTTTTGGCTGTTTAAGTACGCGGGCGAAGAGCTATAGTAATTAAGCGCCTCACGTAGCTTTTTTTTGCTGAAGGGTGGGGTTTCTAGTCGATCATAGAAAGCAATGATTTCGTCAAAAATACCGATTTTTAATGGCTTGATGTTTTTTGATTGTTTAAAAAAAGCTGCGGGGAAATATTCGATGAGCCAATCAATGGTTTTTAATCGTTCTTTTTTTGCTGTGTCATGTTGCTCGTTCATGGTAAACCGCCCTCATCCGCTTTCGGCACCTTCTTTCATGAGCGAGAGAAGGTGAATTATTTATCGTGGTTATTCTGCGGTTGAGATTATCACAATTTTATTTGATGTTCGATGTTCGTTAAATAACATATCCTGAATGGGACAAATAATTTCGATCCGGATAATATGCAAACACAACTGATCCGCCTTTGATTGTATTAATCACGGGCCTTGCCAGGGTTTTTGCAATGGACGGGCAGCCCCAACTACGGCCAGCACGGCCTGATCGTTTAATAAAGTCGGGCTCAACATACCATGCGCCATGGATAACCACCCGACGCTCAAATGCATTGTCGTTAAATCCTTTCTCTAGGCCTTGTAAATTCAATGAGTAGCCGTTTGATCCAATGTAGGAATCTTTTGTGACGTAAGTGCCTAAACTGGTTTCTTTACTGGAAAACTGGTTTGAAAAATGATGGGGTGTGTCTGAACCAGAGTTTTTCCCATGAGCCACATAGGTGTTGTATAATAGCCGCTCTTTGTTCATGTCAAAAATCCACATGCGTTGTTGAGAGGACGGAAGAGAGTAATCAATCACGGTCAGTACGGGTTTTTTCACAGCACCTCGTGATCGCGCTTTTTGATACGCAGTGAGGGCCATCTTAAGTACTTTTTTGCTGAGTTGAGGAGCCTTTTGGCTGAGATGATTCACTTTGGTGCTCATGTCGACGGCTGGTTTCACAAAGTTGGCGTTACTGGTTGTCATGTTGCCCGTGAGTACGGCCATTGAAATAAGAGTGAGGAAGGTATTCATAATGCTCCGTTTTTGTAGTTAAGTTACCCTTGTCAGCGGCCACGAAAAAACGATCATTATATCGACAACTAACTAAAATGTAAATCAAATCAGGATGTTTGTTGATCAGGTTCAAATTAAAACAATCAAATCATAGGGTTAAATCATGCTAGAACAGCGAACAATAATAGCTCCAAAAGGTCTTCGTGCACGGATCAATGAGGCGTACCGCCCGGTTGAATTGGACAGTGTGGCGATGCTCATTGAACACGCGAAATTGGATGAAACTCAGCTGGCTTTGGTTAGCTCGCGTGCGACACAATTGGTTGAAGCGGTGCGAGCAGGACGTCAAAAAACAACGGGAATTGATTCTTTTTTAACGGAGTATTCGTTATCCAGTGAAGAGGGAATTACGTTGATGTGTCTTGCCGAAGCCCTTTTGCGTGTGCCCGATCAAGGGACTATTGATAAGTTGATTAAAGATAAGCTTGCCAATGTGGATTGGACATCACACCGTGCTCAAAGTGATTCATTTTTTGTGAATGCAACGACGTGGGCATTGATGATCACAGGTAAAGTCTTGAGTCCTGAGCGCGCAGGTTCAGTGCTTAGCCGAGGGGTGATGAGCCTTGTGAATCGTAGCAGTGAAGGCCTGATTCGGAAAGCTGTGGATACGGCCATGCGCATCATGAGCAAACAATTTGTGACGGGACGAACCATCGAAGAGGCGTTGATGCGTTCAAAGAAAAAAGAAGCGGTAGGGTACCGATATTCTTATGATATGTTGGGCGAGGCGGCATTGACGGCACAGGACGCCGCGCGCTATTTAGAGGCTTATCGTCATGCGATAGAAGCGATTGGAGCGGCGACTAGTTTGGACGTGAATATGGTCCAAAAACCAGGGATTTCTATTAAGCTCTCTGCACTGCATCCGCGTTACCAAGAAGCTCAGCACGCGCGCGTTTTAGCTGAATTGACGCCAAATTTGTTGATGCTTGCGCAACTCGCCAAACGGTTTGATTTGTCACTGACCATCGATGCAGAGGAATCCGAGCGTTTGGATCTATCCCTTGATGTGATTGAACGCGTGTTCAACGATGACTCCTTGTCAGGCTGGAATGGGTTTGGTTTGGCGATACAATCGTATCAAAAACGTGCGTTTTATCTTCTTGATTGGGTTGCGGCGTTAGCACGAGGCAAGTCGCGTCGCATGATGGTTCGCCTGATCAAAGGCGCGTATTGGGACAGTGAAATTAAAAAAGCCCAAATGCAAGGCTTGTCTGACTACCCTGTTTTTACTCGAAAAGTGTTTACTGATTTGTCGTTTCAAGCCTGTGCAAAAAAATTATTGACCATGACCGATGCGATTTATCCGCAATTCGCAACGCATAATGCTTACTCGGTAGCGCTCATCCTCGGCTTGGTTGGTGATTACCGTGATTTTGAATTCCAATGTTTGCATGGCATGGGAAATGAGCTTTACGAACAAATTGTTCCGGCCAACAAAGAGGGGATCCCCTGCCGAATTTATGCTCCGGTGGGAAGTCATGAAGATCTTTTACCATACCTTGTGCGTCGCCTTCTTGAAAATGGAGCGAACTCATCGTTTGTTAATCGTATTGTGGATAGTACAGCCCCCATCAGCAACTTGGTTGAGGATCCTGTTGAAAAAGCACGTCGCCAATGCCTTAAAATAAATCAAAACATCCCCTTGCCGGCCTTTATTTTTCCGGCCGATCGAGTCAATTCGACGGGGTTTGATTGGAGTAATCGAGGCGCGCTTGCAGAACTTCAGCAGCAATTAGTTGACCAAAATGCGTTGGCATGGATTGCGGCCCCTCGGCTTGCCGGGAAAGCGAGCGCCTCGACGTTGAGTCATGGGTTAACTGCGCCACACGATAGAAATAGGTCTGTTGGAACAGTGACAGAGGCCATTGCAGAAGATATTGAGTGGGCCTTGACGTCAGCATGTGCGGCTTTCCCCGCGTGGAGCAACACGCCCGTTGCTGAGCGCGCTGCGTGTTTACGTCGATTGGCTGATTTACTGGAGGAGCATCAAACCACCTTGTTGGCTATGGCGTGTCTTGAAGCGGGCAAAACCTGGCAAGATGGCTTGGCTGAAATTCGAGAAGCGGTAGATTTTTGTCGTTATTACGCGACAGAAGCCGTACAAATCATGGGATCTCCTCGGCGCTTGCATGGATACACGGGGGAGATCAATGAGCTCAGCTTGCATCCTCGTGGGGTTGTTCTTTGCATTAGCCCTTGGAATTTTCCCTTGGCCATTTTTACAGGGCAAGTGACGGCGGCGTTGGTTACCGGCAATTGCGTGATTGCAAAACCTGCGGAACAAACGCCAATGATAGCGTGTTTTGCAACGGATTTGATGTTGAAAGCGGGGATCCCAGCCGGTGTCATGCAATTGTTGCCGGGTCGCGGTGAAACAGTTGGCGCTGCATTGGTTGCCGATCAGCGAATTAAGGCCGTTATTTTCACAGGATCAACACAAACAGCCACGTTGATCAACCAAGCGCTAGCGATTCGAGGGGGTGAGCTCATTCCGTTTATCGCAGAAACCGGTGGGCAAAACGCCATGATTGTTGATTCATCGGCGTTGTTGGAGCAAGTGGTGGTTGATGTCATTTCCTCCGCGTTTGGAAGTGCGGGTCAACGCTGCTCCGCACTTCGCGTTCTTTATGTTCAGGAGGAGGTTTATCCTCGCGTGATTGAATTGCTTCAAGGTGCGATGGCAGAGCTTGATGTGGGTAACCCGTGTTGGCTTACAACGGATGTGGGACCTGTGATTGATCAGGATGCGTTGGCCGGCCTTAAACAACACGTCACGACCATGAAAAAAAGCCACACGCTTATTTACGAATGTATACTTCCAGCGGCCTGTGCCGATGGGTATTTTATGCCTCCAACGGCGTTTGCAATCGATAGCATTTCTGCCTTAAAACAAGAGGTATTTGGACCTGTTTTACACGTGATTTGTTTTAAACAAACCGCGTTGGATGACGTGATTGATCAGATAAACGGCACACAATATGGCCTAACATTAGGCATACATAGCCGCATCAATCAAACCGTTGAGATGATTCGTCAGCGCGTACACGTGGGCAACTGTTATGTGAATCGTAACATGGTTGGTGCGGTGGTTGGGTTGCAACCTTTTGGGGGAGAAGGCCTATCTGGCACGGGGCCTAAAGCAGGTGGCCCGAACTATTTGCAGCGGCTCTGTCATGAACGAACCTGCACCATCGATACCACGGCGGCTGGCGGCAATGCGAGCTTAATGGCTATTCCTGAGGAGGAGTAGCCCTGGGCAGGTTGATTTTATCCCTTGCAATTGAATTTAAAGGAG
>CANISA010000002.1 GCA_947470005.1 Legionellaceae bacterium
GATTGTGTTTTAGCACTAGCTGATCTGAGTTTTGATTTATCGGTATACGATTTTTTTGGTGTTCTGGCGGCGGGTGGAACGATTGTTTTTCCTGAGCAGAATAGACTAAGAGAGCCTGAACATTGGTATGAGCTTATTCAAAAACATAAAATTACGCTATGGAACAGTACACCTCAGCTCATGCAGGTATTGATGGATTTTGCTCAAGATAAAAAAATAGTACTGCATCGTTTAGCTATTGTCCTTCTGAGTGGCGATTGGATTCCACTCAATTTGGTTTCGAAAATAAAGGCATCAGGCCCGCATATTCGACTAATGAGTTTAGGTGGTGCAACGGAGGCTTCGATATGGTCTATATGGTATGAACTTTACGCAATAAACGCTGCTTGGGCATCAATTCCGTATGGATATCCGATGCCGAATCAAACCCTGTACGTATTGAATCAATGGGGCGAGCATTGTCCGGTAAATGTTGTTGGTGAAATTCATATTGGGGGTGCAGGTATTGCTCGAGGATATTGGAATGATGAGCAAAACACGAAGACCGCTTTTATTGAACATGGATTGCTAGGTCGTTTATATAAAACAGGTGATTTAGGCCAGTGGGATCCTGCCGGTTATATTAAATTTGAAGGTCGAAAAGATGCTCAAGTTAAGATTAGGGGATTTCGCATTGAATTAAGTGAAATAGAGAGCGTGTTGTCTGCGTACCCCAGCATTAGTCAGAGTGTCGTTATCGCACAAAAAGAGCAAACAGATAAAAGCAGTAAACATTCCTTGGTCGCTTATTACGTGAGTCTCGAGTCTATTAACCTAGACGTATTAATGAGCTATTTAAGGAGTAAATTACCCCACTACATGTTGCCTTATATTTTGATTCAACTGGATTCGCTACCGCTGATGCCCAATGGAAAACTAGATAGAAAAGCGTTACCTAACCAGACCTTTCAACCGGATGCTTCAAATTATGTAGCCCCGAGAACAGCATTAGAGATGCGTTTAACAAGTATCTGGCAAAATTTATTTTGTATAAGTCAGATTGGTATTTTCGATGATTTTTTCAGGTTGGGAGGCGATTCTATTCTTAGCATTCAGCTGACGTCTGTGATGCGGCAAAATGACATGGAATGTAGCGTAAAAACTATCTTTGAATATCGCTGTATTGAGCGTTTGGCTCACAAGCTTAATGAACAAATAGAACACAAAAAAAGTGATGCCGAGCAAGGTTTATTAACGGGGCATTTTAACTTATTGCCAATTCAGTCATGGTTTTTTGAACAAAAATTTTGTCAAGCTAATTATTGGAATACATCTTTTTTAGTTAGGGTTCCCAGGTTATCTGTTAGAAAATTAGAGCAGGTATTGCCGGCATTGGTACAGCAACATGACATGCTACGTGCTCGATTTGTGAAAAATACTAATGGTCATTGGGAGCAATATTATCTTGAATCCATCGATTTGTCGGTGATTCAGTCGCTTGATGTTTCTTTGTTAAGCAAATCTGAGGTTGAGGTAATACTTAGTGGATGGCAGAGTCAATTTGATATTATTCAGGGACCCTTGTGGAAATTAGGCTACCTTTATGGGGGCGCTGATGATGCTCGGCTGTTTATTGCTTTTCATCATTTAATTATGGATACAGTGTCTTGTTCTTTATTAATTGAGGATATAAAACGGCTTTATCGTGGAGAAGAGTTAACTCAAAAAAGCACAAGCTATCGTCAATGGGTTGATTCGGTTCAGGTCTATGGCGTGACTCATTCTGATGAGATCATTTATTGGAGAAATCAGATAGAGGAGGTGCCACATTTCGATACTTTTCCTGCTGCATTGCCCCCTTGTCAGACAAGTATTATTTTGGATAAAAGAACCACGCAACAATTAATAAGTGAGGCGGGTCGAGCATACCATACTGAAATCAATGACTTGTTGTTAACCGCATTGGCTTATACTTTAGCCGCATGGCAAGGTACTTCATCGCACGTTATTACACTGGAAGGGCATGGTCGAGAAATAATTGATGAGGCGTTGGATCTTTCTCGAACGGTGGGTTGGTTTACAACAATGTACCCGGTGAAGCTTGAGATTCAATCCAGCCTTGCTGATAGTATTAAATATATTAAAGAATATTTACGCCGAGTTCCCAATAAGGGGCTAGGATTTGGCGCACTCACGCAAGAGGGAGAGGCAGCTCATTGGATGCGATCCAACTGTTCGCCGATACTTTTTAATTATTTGGGGCAATTGGATCAACAAGGCGGCCTGTGGCAGATTGTACACGAGTCACCTGGTTGTTCAATGCATAATGAGAATACATCCAATCTCGTATTACAAATTAATGGGATGGTTCTTGATGGAGCCTTACGTTTTGACATTATTGCGCGTTTAACGCCAGACGTAACGGAGCAATTGGCGAATAGTTTTAAAACGAATTTGGTTGAAATTACAACACATTGCATCTGTCAGGCACGACAAATGCATACGCCCAGTGATTTTGTACCTTTACTGATTAATGCAACGTTGCTAGATCAATTGCAGGCAAATGATGACATAGAGGCGATATACCCCGTGACCAGTTTGCAACAAGGGTTTATTTATCATGCGTTGAATCAGCCAAACGATGATGCGTATCGAGTCCAAGTATTGTTTGATTATTTTAGTCCACTTGATACGACGGCTTATAAGAAGGCATGGGAGCTTGCGATAGAAGCTTATCCAGCCTTGAGAGTCTGTTTTAATTGGGAAGAGGAGTTGTTGCAGGTTATCACCAAACGAGGTCAACTTGATTTCAGTGTGCACGATATTAGTCAATCTCAGGAAAACAAAGAGGAAATTATTCATGCGATTCAGGTACGAGACAGAGTGTTACCCTTTGATTTAACAAGGCCAACATTGCTTCGGTTAAAACTTTTTAAGCACCATGATACGTTTTACACCCTTTTAAAAAGTGTGCATCACAGCATTACTGATGGATGGAGTGGGGCTCTGCTCATGCAAGCTGTGCACGAGTATTACTACCAACTCATCGGTGGTCAAGTTCCTTATCCTATTCAAGATACGGCATATGATCGCGCACAAGTTTATATGAATGAGCAGCGGTCTCACATAAGCGCATATTGGCAAGACATGATAAATAATATTCAACAAGTTAACGATCTAAAATCCTTGATGTCTTACCCCCTGGATTTAAATACAGTTCACGTTGTGAATAGTCCGGAAGTTGCTTATTTGACCTGTGATGGTCAAGATTACCACGCATTAAGGGAATACATTAAAAAAATGGGACTAACATTTAGTGTTTTGGTTCAGTTTGCCTGGCATAAATTGATTCAGACCTATACTCAGGATTTGCAAACGGTTGTTGGAACCGTTATTTCCGGCAGAGCAATACCAGTCGATGGCATTGAGCATAGTGTGGGCCTTTATATTAATACCTTGCCGTTGATTGTCGATTGGGGTATGAATCAAACGGTGGAAGAGCAATTACAGTTGATTCATAAAAAAGTTATGGAGTTAAATCATTATTCAGGGGCTTATTTGAGCTCGTTGCAGACTGCAGGTCAACGTATTTTTCATAGTCTTTTTGTGTTTGAAAATTATCCTGAACCTGAGCCGAAAAGTCGAGATACCGAACAATTAAATTATCATCTGCGAGCAGAAATAGAGAAATTAGATTATCCGTTGGCTGTTCGAGCTTATGATGACAATTCTGTGCTGCATATGCAGGTGCATTATGATGCAACATTGTTGACAGCGTTTGATGCTGCTAAATTGCTTGATCAAATCAAAAAAATTCTACAGCAGTTGCCTATGAAGTCGGCGCATCCGCACGCTGCAATTAATTTACTGGCACCGAGAGAGTATCAGCAGATTGTATATGAATGGAATGCAACGGCACAACCTTACCCTCGTCATAAAACCATTCATCAATTATTTATGGATCAGGTTGCGAGGACACCTGAGTCTGTTGCTGCTGTTTTTCAGTCAAGCCAGTTGACTTATCGTCAGCTCAATGAGTATTCAAATCAATTGGCTCGAAGGTTAAGAGAATATTATACAGAAGCAGGAGAGGAAATAACGCCAGATACGTTAATCGCGATCTATTTGGATCGATCGTTGAACATGGTTATTGCCATGTTGGCCATTCTTAAGTCGGGTGGTGCTTATGTGCCGATTGATCCCGATTATCCTGTTAGTCGTGTGTCTTTTATTTTAGATGATACGAGGTGTCGTTTATTGTTAACGCAAGCAAATTTAACCTCGAGGTTAGCAGCAAGTAGAAGCGCCATGATCCTGGATGAGCAGGATTATCAGCATTTATCGTGTGAAAATTTGGCACCTTATAATCAATCAACTGATTTGGCTTACGTGATTTATACCTCGGGAACAACAGGGGCTCCCAAAGGCGTCATGGTTACTCATCAATGTGTGGTCAATTTATGCTCAAATTATATTGAGCGTTTGGCTATACAAGAGGACTCAGTGGTTTCACAGCTGATGGCTATGTCATTTGATGCTTCAATTTCAGAAATTTTTCCTACCCTATTGGGTGGCGCTCGTCTGTTGATTATCCCTAAAGATCTCGTGCAGAGCGATGAGCTGGTGAGCTATATTGATGAAAAAGGTGTCAATGTTATCACGATGTCGGCTGATTTATTGATGGCACAAAAACCGTCGGATTGGCCCAGTGTAAAAACCATCCATATTGGCGGTGGTGTTGCGAATGTGCATGCTTTGGAACAATGGAGTAGAGGACGGCAGTTGGTTAATGCCTATGGTTTAACAGAAAGCACGGTTTGTGTAACCATGCATTCCTATTGTTTGGGCGATTTACCAACCAATGTTGGTCAGCCGCTTGATAATACAGTGGTCTATGTTTTAGATCAGTACCTTATGCCATTGCCAATGGGCATTATTGGTGAATTATATATAGGTGGAGCAGGCCTTGCCCGGGGATATCTAAATCAGCCAAAATTAACGGCAGAACGGTTCATCGATAATCCATTTTCAACTGATGCGGATAAGGCTAATGGTTATACTCGACTTTATAAAACAGGCGATCTGGCTCGTCGGCTTTTGAATGGTGATATCGAATATATCGGGCGTAATGATGATCAAGTGAAATTTCGTGGATATCGTATTGAGCTCGGTGAAATAGAGCAGTTTTTAGTAACTCATCCACAGGTCAACCAGGTCAAAGTTGTGTTGAAAGAAAACGTCATCAATAAATACTTACTGGCGTATTATACGGCGGACGCTGTGTTAAAAACGGATGCGCTGATAGAGTATTTACGCTTAATGTTACCTGATTATATGCTACCAACCGCGTTTGTGTATCTTGATGCCTTTCCTTTAACGATTAATGGGAAACTGGATTGTAATGCATTGCCTTTGCCTACAGCTATGCAGGATGATGGAGTGTATGTTGCTCCTAAAACATCGCTTGAGGAGCAGTTGTGTTTGATTTGGCAAGATATATTAAATGTGGTGCGGGTGGGGGTCACGGATGATTTTTTTCGTCTTGGGGGTGACTCGATTCTTAGTATTCAGTTGGCCTCTCGAATGCGCAGATATGATCCGAGGTTTAGTGTTCGATCTGTTTTTGAGCATCGCTGCATTGAGCGGTTAGTGGAATCACTGGCACAAGTTGGCGTACCACAGACGGTTATTGCTGAACAGGGTGAGTTGACTGGTATGTTTGATTTGCTACCGATTCAATCGTGGTTTTTTGAGCAGAAATTTATAAGGCCTAATTATTGGAATCAATCATTTTTGGTTCAAGTGCCTCCGTTGTTATTAGAGAATTTAGATGTTTTTTTGCAAACACTGATAGCTCATCACGATATTTTTCGTGTGCGATTTATTCGAAATGGAACAAAGTATCAACAAATATATCAGACATCTGAGCAACCATTAAATATCAAGCAAATGGACTGTTCAATGGTTGCGAGTCAAGAGGCACTTGAATCCATATTGACCGCGTGGCAATCTGGTTTTGACCTTGAGCATGGGCCGCTTTGGCAAATCGGTGTGATTCATGGATATGCTAATGGACGTGTTCGCTTATACATGGCGTTTCATCATTTGATCATTGATACGGTGTCTTGGCGTATTCTGGTTGATGACCTAAAACGGCTTTATGAAGGCACGTCGTTAGGTAATAAAAGCACTAGCTATCGTCAGTGGGTTAATGCGATAAACACGTATCGGTCAAATTATCCGGAAGAAAGCACGTATTGGCGACGTGAATTAATCGATTGCTGCAATTATAATGTGTATGCGGCCTCGACCATTTCTCGTTGTACGACGGTGGTTTTGGATCAACAAAGGACACAGGCATTATTGAGTGTGGCTCCTCATGCCTATCATACAGAAATTAATGATTTATTTTTAACAGCGCTGGCCTATGCCTTGAAGACATGGAGCGGTATCTCCATCCATGTGATTGCCCTCGAAAATCATGGTCGTGTCAATATCGATGAGAATTTGGACGTGTCACAGACCGTGGGTTGGTTTACAACTCAATACCCAGTGAGGCTTGTGGTTCATGATTCGCTAGAGGTGAGCATTAAGCAGATTAAGGAGCATTTACGTAAAATTCCTAATAAAGGCATAGGTTTTGGCGTTTTTGGGAATACCAGTGATTTACCGCTCATTAGTTTTAATTATTTAGGACAATTTGATACAGCATCTGGTGATTGGCAAATAGTGGATGAACCTTCGGGTAATCCGTCTCATTCAGAAAACCATGTACCTAACGTGATAAATATAAATGGTATGGTTATGCAAGGCGAGTTGCGTTTTAATATCGCAACACATCTTGAGGAAACCATGCATCAGCGTTTTGTCGCCGCATTTGAGACAAGTTTGTATGGTGTGATAACTCATTGTGTCAATAAAATTGAACAGAACCAAGCCTGCTATACGCCGAGTGATTTTGCAAACGTAGTGATTAGTTCGGATATATTAGATGACTTGCAAATGCGTTATGCTATCCAGGCACTTTATCCGGCAACAAGTCTGCAGCAAGGGTTTATTTATTTTGCGTTAACTCAACCGCAGGATGATGCTTATCGGGTGCAAACGCTTTTGGATTATCATGGCGTGTTGGATGTTTCTGCTTATAAAAAAGCATGGCAATTGGTGATAAAAACTTATCCGGCGCTAAGGCTATCTTTTAATTGGGATAATGATCTGATTCAGGTTGTTTCAAAAACAGGTCAGTTGCATTTCATTGAACATGATGCGCGTTCTGCCAACGATTCTGAGCAGGTAGTGAGTGATATTCAGCGAAATGATCGTCAGCAAGCGTTTGATTTAACACAGCCGACATTATTGCGTTTAAATCTTATTCAACATAGTGATAGCCATTATACGCTTTTAAAAACAGCCCACCACAGCATTATTGATGGTTGGAGTGGGCCTGTTTTGTTGCGAAAAGTGCATGATTATTATGAGCGTTTAGTCAATCAGTATCCGCTCAAGGTTTGTGTTGAAACGGCCTATCTCCGTGCACAAACCTATATCGCCAATCATCAAACAGAAGCTGATGACGTATGGAAAGCCAAATTTCAGTCAATTCAACATATTAATGATCTTAATGTGTTGTTGAGCAAGCCTATGGATCTTAATGCTGTGAAAACGTTGGCTAATACCTCCACAAGCGCTTTGTCTTTAATTGGCGAGGATTATGATGCACTGATCGTACTTTTGTCGCAAACAGGTTATACGCTTAACAGCTTGGTGCAATTTTCTTGGCATAAATTAATACAAGTATACACGCAAGACGTAACAACAATCGTGGGAAGTGTTTTGTCCGGGCGATCGATGTTGGTTGATGGGATAGAAGACAGTGTTGGCCTTTACATTAATACGTTGCCCATGATTTTACATTGGGAACGTGATGTCTCTGTTCGCTGCCAACTTGCAGCCATTCATGAGTCTATTATTGAGTTGAATGACTTTAGTTTTGCTCACTTGGCCAAACTGCAAATGAATGGTCAACGCTTATTTCATAGTCTATTGATTTTTGAAAATTACCCTGATCTTAAGCTTCTTGGTGAAACGAAGTTACCGCTTGAGATTACTATCAGAGCGACCATTGAAAAACTAGATTACCCCTTAGCGTTAATTGTTCATGAAACGAAAGACACGTTACGCCTGGAGTTACGTTATGATGAAGAGTATTTAACCGCAGAGAAAGCCAGGCAACTGCTTATCCAACTAAAGCAGATCTTGCATCAACTGCCTAAACAGCTGGATGCATCGCATACCAGTTTATCGTTACTAACGTCAGCGGAACATCAACGTATTGTATATGATTGGAATAATACGACAGTAGCTTATTCGCATGATAAAACCGTTCATCAGCTGTTTGAAGAGCAAGTTAATCGAGCGCCCGATCAGGTTGCTGTGGTATTTGAAGGACAGCAGCTTACCTATCGAGAGCTGAATCAAGCGTCGAACCAGTTGGCCCGTTTGATTCGAAAGTATTATCCAAATCGCAGATTAAACCAGAACACATTGATTGCGTTATGCGTTGATCGCTCGCTTGATATGTTAATAGGCCTCTTGGGTATACTGAAAGCGGGTGGCGCCTATGTTCCAATTGATCCGACCTATCCTGCCGCCAGGATCCGCTATATGTTTGACGATATGCAAAGCATACTGTTACTCACTCAACAACATATACTAATAGGATTAGAATCGTCAATACCAGACTATATACAGCTTATTCTGCTCGATACGATACCTTATCAAGCAGAAGACATGAGTGATTTATTTGTTTATTCGAAATCCACTGATTTGGCGTATGTTATCTATACTTCAGGCACGACTGGAACACCAAAAGGCGTTATGGTTGCTCATCAAGGGATTAGTCGCCTAGTTCAGCACACAAACTATATCAATATTATGCCATCGGATCGTATTGTATTCTCGTCCAACATAAGCTTTGATGCCGCCACATTTGAAATTTGGGGTGCTTTTTTGAACGGATCACGCCTGGTTGTGGTCTCATCAGCGTGTTTGTTCGATCTTAAAGAATTTGGTTTTTTATTAAAAAGCCAAAAAATTACGATTTTATCCTTAATTTCTTCTGTATTTAATCAATTTGTAGTTAATGATTCGAGCCTTTTTAATGAACTGACTTATTTAATCGTCGGCGGAGAAGCTGTTAGTCAAAAACATATTGACTTGTTGTTTGCCTGTGATGCAGGGAGGCCTCGTTCAATATTAATTGCGTATGGTCCAACTGAAAATACAACGTTTTCGACAACCTATTTGATGAGATCTCAATTGGGGGAGCATACTCAGAAAATTCCAATTGGTCGAGCAATTAGTAATACTTTGACCTACGTCCTTGATGAACATTTAAATCCGGTGCCAGTTGGTGTCGTTGGTGAGTTGTATGTGGGCGGAGCAGGCTTGGCGCGTGGTTACTTAAATCAACCTGAGCTCACCCATACGTGCTTTATACCTAACCCATTCATAACGGAATCAGAAGCTCGTTTGTATAAAACAGGTGATTTAGTGCGTTGGTTGCTTGATGGTAATTTAGAATATATAGGCAGAAATGATTTTCAAGTTAAAATTCGAGGGTTTAGGATCGAGCTGGCTGAGATTGAACAAAATTTATTAACTCATCCGATGGTCGAACAATGCGTTGTTATAGCACATATGCAGGACGGGCATTTGTCTTTAGTGGCATATTATGTGAGTGCACAAGCTTTAGGTAGTGCGGCGCTACGTAGTTATCTTGCGACACGGATACCAGAGTATATGCTGCCGAGTGCGTTAATATTAATGTCCGCGCTACCCATTACTGCAAACGGCAAATTAGATCGTAAGACATTGCCTGTTCCTGAATGGATTTCGGCTACGTCGAATTATATTGCACCGCAAGATGAGTTGATGTTTATTTTATGTGATATATGGCAAAAATTGCTCGATGTATCGCAGGTTGGGATCGAGGATGATTTTTTTAACTTAGGTGGCCACTCTATTGTAGCGATACAAGCAGTTCATCAGATGAGTCGAGCAATGAATCGCATTGTCGTGGTGGCCGATCTATTTAAACACCGCACGATTGCTCGGCTGTGTACCGTGTTACGCGCCGGCGAGGCGTTAATTGATATTGAGCCAATAGTGGGCAATCAGGCGCCACTTTCATTTGCACAAGCGCGTTTATGGTTTATTGAACAATATGAAGGAGGAACGAATGCTTATCATATCCCCATGGTGTTTAGATTATCAGACGATGTCAATCTTACTGTTTTGAAACAAGCATTGCAGGCTTTAGTAGTACGACATACCATTTTAAGTAGTTTTTTTGTACAGGAGGCTGGTGGCGATTATGTGCAACAAATTCAGGACATGCCGCTTCATGTCCAAGATATCATAGCTGATTCAGCGGATTTTGAGTTGCTATTCAAAGAAATGACTTGTCAGGTGTTTGATTTGATGGCTGAATATCCAATAAAAGCTTGGATTTACAAGTTTACCGATACGGATGAGCGTTGTTTATTACTTAGTATTCATCATGTGGCGTTTGATGAGTGGTCTGGAGCTATTTTTACCAAAGAATTGCAGGCATATTATACAGGTATTTTGACTGGAAATGTGGCGCCATTTGCGCCATTGAGTATTCAATACAATGATTTTTCTGTTTGGCAGCGGAATTATCTAGCAACTCATTTAAGTGATTTAATGAGTTATTGGCAAACCAAGCTCGTAGGTTATAGCCCGTTAGAGTTCCCGACGGATTATCCCAGACCTGCTCGGATGGATTATCAAGGTCGTGCGATCCACTTATCGCTTTCAGGCAACGTCTCCATGCAATTGCAAACGTTGGCTAAGACACATAACGCGACCTTATATATCGTATTGTTATCCGGCTTTGCCAGCGTACTATTTAATTACACGAGACAAACTGATTTAATGATAGGGACGCTAGTTGCTAATCGCCAGCATCCGCAGCTTGCTGGGTTAATTGGTTTTTTTGTTAATAGTTTGGCCCTACGTATTCAGTTCGATCCCCAACATACATTGGAGCAAAGGATTGCTGCTATTCAGGCAGAGTTAATCGAAGCGCAATGGCACCAGGATTTACCATTTGAAAAACTTGTTGAGGGTTTGGGGTTGGAGCGAGATATGTCCATGCATCCAGTTTTTCAGATCGTGTTTATGGTTCAATATATTGATGAACATAATATTTGCACTAATTTTACACCGATTTCATTGGATCATGTTGAGCAGCCTGCAAAATTTGATTTATTAGTATTAGTTCAGGTAACACAAAACAACATAAATATTACCATCCAATACGCCAAGTCATTGTTTAATGATGGCACAATTGAGCGACTTATGGCTCATTATGAATATATTTTAATGGATATGATCACGTTGTCTGACAAATCGACGGGGGTAGCCTCGAGGTTAATTCCTGTCGAATATCAGCAAATAGTTTACGATTGGAATGCAACGTCAGTCATTTATCCTGTTGATAGTACCCTTTATCAGCTGTTTGAAGAGCAAGCGAATCGAACGCCGAATCAAGTTGCCGTTGTGTTTGAAGGACAACAGCTGACCTATCGAGGGTTGAATCAAGCATCGAATCAGTTGGCGCGTTTGATTCGCAAGCAGTATCCGGAGGGGTTAAAACCAGGGACATTAATCGGGTTATGTGTTGAGCGCTCGCTTGAGATGCTGATAGGTATTTTAGGGGTATTGAAAGCGGGTGGTGCTTATGTACCCATTGACCCTGCCTATCCTGCGGACAGGATTCGCTACATGCTTGATGATACGCAGAGTTTGTTGTTACTCACACAGCAACATTTGCTGGCGGTATTGGAGCCTGCAGTATCAAAATCGATACGACGCTTGTCCCTTGATACGGTTCCTTATGAAGCCGAAGATCCAGGCAATCTGTCGGTTTTTTCCAAGCCAACTGATTTGGCGTATGTTATCTATACATCGGGTACAACGGGGCGGCCGAAGGGCGTTGCTATTTGTCATGCAGGGGTTGTTAATCGGATTGACTGGATGAGTCGAACGTATCCGTTGACTGAGATCGATATTGTTTTACATAAAACGCCATATAGTTTTGATGTTTCGGTCTGGGAGTTATTCTGGGCGCATACATGCGGTGCTAAATTGGTTATTGCAAAACCAGAGGGACATAAGGACAGTGATTATTTGTATCGCTTACTGCATGAACAAGCGATTACAGTTATTCATTTTGTACCAAGTATGCTGTCTGTGTTTACTCAAGTAATGCGCGATTCTGGTAAAAAAATACCGGAAACATTGCGTTATGTGTTTTGTAGTGGGGAAGCTTTGTCCGCAAGTCAAGTTAATGCGTTTTATGCATTAAGTCACGCGCACCTCGAAATTCACAATTTGTATGGCCCGACGGAGGCATCGATCGATGTTACCTCCTTTGCCTGTCCGCGCAATAGTGGGTCAGTGTTGATCGGTAAAGCGATTCAAAATACGCAACTTTATATTTTGGATCCCGATCTGTTGCCTGTTACCATTGGCGTTGTTGGTGAGCTATACATTGGTGGCATAGGGCTTGCACGAGGTTATTTAAATCAATCTACACTGACAGCGGAGCGTTTTATTTCTAATCCGTTTGCAACAACACAAGACAAGCGTGCCGGCTATACTCGTTTGTATAAAACGGGGGATTTAGTTCGTTATTTGTCGGACGGTAATATCCAATACATAGGACGTAATGATTTTCAGGTAAAAATACGGGGATTTAGGATTGAATTAGGTGAAATTGAAAATGTCTTAAGTCAATATCCCGGCATTACGCAATGCGTGGTAGTGAATTATTTAAATCCGCACCCTCATTTGGTAGCTTATTATGTAAGCTCCATGCGATTAGACGCGGATTTGTTACGAATGTACTTATCGTCGACTCTTCCAGTATACATGCTACCCAGTGCTACAGTTGCTCTTGATACAATGCCGTTAACGGTTAATGGTAAATTGGATCGTAGTGCCTTACTAAGCCCTGAGGTTGATACTGTCCTATATGTTGCACCGCGTAATGAGGGAGAGCGCTTGTTGTGTGATATTTGGCAAAATGTGCTGGATGTTGTGCCTGTGGGTATTCGAGATGATTTTTTTCGTTTGGGTTGTCATTCTATTTTAGCAATACATGCAGCGCATCGCATGAGTCAAGCATTAAAGCGTGTTGTTTCTATTCGAGATATTTTTCAATACCGTACCGTTGCCGATTTATATCCCATTTTATGTCAAGGTACGATTTTATCCGTGATTGAACCCGTGATCGGTTATGCTCCTCTTTCCTTTGCCCAGGAACGTTTATGGTTTATCGAACAGTACGAGGGTGGGAGTGATATGTATCACATTCCAATGCTCTTTTTTTTGAGTGAGCGCATTGATATATTGCGTCTTAAAAAAGCACTGTTAACTATTGTTGAGCGACACGAGATATTACGTACTACTTTCGAACAAAATGAACAAGGTATCTTTCATCAGGTGATTCATGAGCTGCCGCTGATCATTGAAGAATCTATGATTCAAGCGGCTAAAATGGATTTAGCCCTTCATCAGTTAATTCATCAACCTTTTGATTTAATAAATGATTACCCCATACGAGTGATGATTTATACCCTTGAAGAATCGCATGATCGACGATTGGCGATTGTTATGCATCATATTGTGTTTGATGAATGGTCGGAAACTATTTTTAGGCAAGAGCTGGAGCGTCTCTATGCGGGTGAATTAGTCCCCAATTTAAGTATTCAATACAAAGACTTTTCGTTTTGGCAACGGCATCATGTTGCACATGAATTAAATGAAGGATTAACCTATTGGACATCCAAATTAGCCGGAGCTCCATCGCTTTTGTTGCCTCTTGATTATCCACGTCCAAAATCGATGGATTATCGGGGTGATTATATTGATATTGACCTGTCTAAATCGTTGGGTGAGCGTATTCAATCACTTGCCAGGCATCAGGGGGTGACGGTTTACACGGTATTACTAACAACGTGTGCTGTATTGTTATCTCGTTATAGCGGGCAAACGGATATCGTTATAGGATCGCCGAGCACTAATCGCCAGCATCCACAGACAGCTGATTTGTTAGGATTTTTTGTAAATATATTGGTTTTGCGATTGAAACTACAACCGAATGCATTATTTTCGTATTCCATGACCCTTATTCAGCAAGAGTTGATAGACGCGTATAAACATCAGGATGTACCGTTTGAGCGACTAGTCGATGCATTGAAACTTGAGCGAGATACATCAATGCATCCTTTGTTCCAAGTTTTATTCAATGTCATTTATGAACAATCTAATATAGCCGATTCATCGCTACTGACGCCCATGATCGTTAATCACAATATTGCAAAATTTGATTTAAGTTTTAGTTTTTTAGTTACGCCAAAGGGTATTAAGGGCAGGATTAATTATGCTAGCGCATTATTTACCCTTGACACAATTGATCGCATGAGTCTTCACTTGAGTCATTTATTGGGTGAGATGGTTGATAAGGATAAATCACTGAATCAATATCAAATATTGACGCCGGCTGAATATCAAAAGATGATTTATGATTGGAATCAAACGGATAAAGATTTTTCGAATAATAGGACACTACACGAATTGTTTAGTGAGCAAGCGCAAAGAACGCCACATCATCCTGCATTAATATTTGAAGGGAAGCAGCTGACTTATCAAGAATTAGATCGCCGATCGAATCAATTGGCACGTTACTTATTAGAACGTCGACCGAGCCAATTCATTGCAATATGTATGGAACGTTCATTGGAGATGATCATTGCCATTTTTGGTGTGATGAAAACAGGGCGTGCTTATGTTCCGATTGATCCGAGCTACCCTCAAGAACGTATTAATTATATGCTTAAAGATAGTGCCGTCACTTGTGTCCTGACACAACAGCATCTGGCCTTACAAGGCATTGTTGCCCCACATGTAGCGTTTATCATTCTAAACGATAACGATTATCTCAAACAAAGTCTGAAACCACTCGTATCTAATGTTACTCCTGGTGATTTGGCCTATGTTATATATACATCGGGCAGCACCGGATCCCCAAAAGGCGTTATGGTAGAGCATAGGAGCGTTGTTAATTATGGTCATAATATTGCAACCTATTTTGATGACATTGAGCGCGTGGATTTTTCTACTTCACTTTCGTTTGATCTAAGTGTTACTACTGCTGTTATTCCTTTATTATTGGGTAAAACGGTCTTTATTTACTCGGGTCTTCTACAGGATATATCAAACTATGTAACTCATTTGTCGCAGCATCAAATAGAATTTTTGAAAAATACACCGGCTTACTTGGCGAAAGTAGCGGATTGTGTTGTGTCGCTATCGATAAAAAGGTGTTTTGTAGGCGGTGAAAAAATACAAGAAAATCAATTAATGGCTATTTCTGGTTTTGTTAATGACGTGTACGATGAGTATGGGCCTACAGAGGCGACGGTAGGTGTTTTGTTGGCGCAGAAAGGAATAAATACCCAGGTAATCAATACTATTGGTCGACCTTATTATAACTGTAAATGTTACATTCTCGATCAAAATTTAAGCCCAGTTCCAATTGGTGCGAAAGGCGAGTTATACCTCAGCGGGATAAGTGTTGCGCGAGGCTATCTTAATCAGCTTGAATTAACCGATGAGTGTTTTATCTCAAATCCCTTCACAACAGTAGAGGAAAAACTCGCCGGATATGATCGATTGTATAAAACAGGTGATTCGGTGCGTTACTTGATTGATGGTTCTATTGAATACATCAGCCGCGATGACGATCAAGTGAAGATCCGTGGATTTAGGATTGAGTTAGGTGAGATTGAACATGTCTTAAGGCGGCATGGCGATCTTACGGGTGTTGCGGTAGTAGCTTTAGATCAGCAATTAGTGGCGTATCTTGTGGCGCCTGAATTTCAACCTTCAACTGTAGAGCTAGATGAATATATTGAGGAGTTTTTACCGAGTTACATGACGCCTAATCATTATCTATTTATTCAGACATTACCTTTAACAGTTAATGGTAAATTGGATCGAAACGCATTGCCTCCACCTGAGCGGAAGAAAAAAACCTATGTTGCACCTCGGAATGAGATCGAGCGGTTATTGTGTGAGTTATGGCAAGAGGTTCTGGGTGTTGCGCGCGTGGGCATTCGAGATGATTTTTTTCATTTGGGTGGTCATTCAATTTTGGCTATACACGTGGCTCATCGTATGAGTCAGACGTTAAAACGTATGGTCACGGTTCGCCATATTTTTCAATATCCTGTGCTTGCGGAACTATATCCCATTTTACTTGAAAGTGATGTGTTATTGGCGATTCAGCCTACCTATGGTCGTGTGCCTTTATCGTTTGCTCAGGAACGTTTATGGTTTATTGAGCAATATGAAGAAGGGAGCGATGCCTATCATATACCTATGGTTTTTAGTCTTCATGAAAACGTTGATATATCACCCTTAATTCAAGCGTTGTCGGCGGTGGTTATGCGTCACTCGGTATTTCGCACAACCTTTCAACCTGATGAGCAAGGGGAGTATAGTCAAGTGGTTCATGAGGCACCTATTATGATCGAGACATCGGTTATTCAAGCCGCTGAGTGGAGTGCTGTTTTGCATAAACAAGTGCATCAGCCTTTTGATTTAACACAACATTACCCAATACGCATTGCGATTTATATGGTTGAAGAAACACAAACTCAATTTTTGATTATTACTATACACCACGTAGCGTTTGATGGTTGGTCTGTTGGAATTTTCATGGATGATTTGAATGTATATTACGCGCATTTTTCGGTCGGGGCTCCGCTATCGTTGGCAACACTTGATATTCAATATAAAGATTTTTCGGCATGGCAGCGGGAATATTTGTCGGTTGAACAATTATCGAATCACATCGATTATTGGAAAACGAAACTTGATCATTATGAGCCGCTTGGCTTACCGACTGATCACAAAAGACCGGTTGATGTGGATTATCGTGGCGATCATCACCGTTTTGAATTGGACACCTTGCTTGCTCAACAACTCAAAACACTTGCATGCTCGTGTGGGACAACCTTGTACACCGTGTTGCTAAGTGGGCTTTATGTTCTGTTATCGAAATATACAGGGCAGAATGATTTATTGTTGGGAACACCGATAGCAAATCGCACACATCCACAAACGGAGGGGTTGATTGGGCTTTTTGTAAACAGTGTGCCATTAAGAACACAATTAAAACCAGACGATACAATTTTAGATTTTATCCAGCAAGTACATCTTAATATCATGGAGGCGCAACAACACCAAGATTTGCCTTTTGAAATGTTGCTTAAAACGTTGGAGGTGGAGCGAGATTCGTCGAGACACCCTTTGTTTCAAGTGATGTTTGATGTTCATCATCAGGATGAACAGCGGACCATACCTTCATGTTTAAGTGTCATGTCATTGCACACTGAATATAACGTTGCGAAATTTGATTTAAATTGGCTAATAGAAGAAAGTGCTGATGGTCTGATTGGTACAATTAATTATGCAACCAGTCTTTATCAAGCGGAGACGATTGTGAGATTGGCCGCCCACTATGAGTGCATTTTGTCTAAAATGGTTGAAAAAACCGCTACTCCGATACGTCACTATCAGGTGTTAACGCCGGCAGAATACCAGCAGGTTGTGTATACGTGGAATGCAACGGAGCGAGATTATCCGCGTGATAAAACGGTTCATCAGTTGTTTGAAGAACAAGCGCTAAGAACGCCAGATAATATTGCTGTGGTGTTTGGTGAGCAAACACTAACGTATGGCCAATTGAATGAACAAACGAATCAACTAGCCCGGTATCTTCGGGACCACTATCAAGAACAAGGACGAGCACTCAAACCAGACACCTTGATAGCATTGTGCTTGGATCGGTCTTTGGACATGATGGTCGCACTTCTTGGGGTGCTGAAAGCGGGTGGCGCGTATGTGCCTATTGATCCCCGTTATCCAGGCGATAGAATTAGATACATGTTGTCGGATACGCAGAGCGAGCTGGTATTAACACAAACCCATTTGGCTGAGCAGGTTAAGGGTTTCATGGCGGGTAACACCAGGTGCTGTATTGTACTGCTGGATGAGAAACCGTATCGACACGCCGAAACAACTGCTCTTGGAGCATCGAGTCAAGCGACTGATTTAGCTTATGTGATGTACACCTCGGGCACGACAGGGATGCCAAAAGGGGTGATGGTGCCTCATCAATCAATCAGCCGTTTAGTAAAAGAAACCAATTATGTCAAAATAATTGAGCAAGATCATGTCGCACAAGCAGCGAGTTATGCTTTCGATGCGGCCACATTTGAAATATGGGGCGCTTTTTTAAATGGCGCTCGGCTCGTTTTGGTTCCTCCTTTAACATTATTAAATATAAGTCATTTTGATGCATTGTTAGAAAAGGAAAAAATAACGATACTTTGGCTTACGTCAGAGGTATTGAATCAATATGCTGCAAAAAAACCAGCTATCTTTAAATATCTGACTTATTTATTGGTGGGTGGAGATATTGTAAATCCAGAAAGTATTCTGAATATTTTGACCTGCATGGATGGCGCACCGCGCTATGTTTTAAATGGTTATGGGCCAACGGAAAACACAACATTTACAACAACCTATTTGATTTCTAAGGACGCGCTTTGTCGTTATAGAACCATCCCTATTGGTAGACCTATCAATAACACCGTCATTTATGTACTGGATGCGCATCTAAAGCCAACCCCCATTGGTGTGCCCGGAGAACTATTCCTCGGCGGTGAAGGGCTTGCAAGAGGGTACTTAAATAGAAAAGAACTGACACAGCAACAATTCATAGCCAATCCGTTTAGTGATGTTTCGGGGAGTAAACTTTATAAGACAGGAGATCGGGCTCGGTGGTTGGCAGATGGGAACATTGAATATATTGGTCGTGATGATTTTCAAGTGAAAATTCGTGGATTTCGTGTCGAATTGAGTGAGATAGAAGGAGCCTTGTCTGCTTACCAATCTATTCAGCAATGTGTTGTCTTAACAAAAGAGAAGCAAACGGAAGCGGGGTCTTACCAGTATTTAGTAGCGTATTATATTAGTGATGCATTCATTCCTGCAGATAGATTGATTGCCCACTTAGTGACTGGTTTGCCAGAACACATGATTCCGGGAACATTCGTTCATGTGGCATCATTCCCCTTAACGGTGAATGGGAAATTAGATCGCAAAGGGCTTCCTGAGCCTGATTTTAATGCAGATGAAATGTATTATTTAGCACCTAGAACAGCCTTGGAGCGTAACCTTAGCACAATATGGCAGCGTGTATTAAATTTGGAGCATATTGGCATTTACGATGATTTTTTCAGGTTAGGTGGTGATTCTATTCGTTGTATTCAGCTAGTTGCTATGTTACGTCAAAACAATATTCATTGCAGTGCTAAAGCGATTTTTGATTGTCGTTGCATTGAGCGATTGGCTCGTTTTTTAAGTTCATCATCAGGGCCGACAATAACAGTACAAACAGAGCAAGGCATTCTGGAGGGGTCGTTTGATTTATTGCCCATCCAGGCATGGTTTTTTGAGCAATCTTTTGGTAAAGCCAATCATTGGAATCAATCCTTTATGATCCACGTTCCTGGTTTATTAATCGAGACACTGCGAGCTATTATTAAACCATTGGCTTTCCATCATGATATGTTAAGAGTGCGTTTTTTAAAGTCTGAGAGTGGCTATCAACAATATTATCAGGCAATGACGGAGCTTCCTGAACTGAAGTGCTTAAATGTTTCAAATTTCAAGACGCAGGCAGCACTTCAAGAGGAGCTTACGCGTTGGCAAGATGATTTTGATGTTGAATCCGGGCCATTATGGTGTTTGGGGTATTTATGCGGTTATCCAGATGGTAGTGCGCGTATCTATGTTTCAATGCATCATTTGATAACGGATTCAGTTTCTTGGCGCATTCTTAAAGATGATATATATACTTTATATCAAGGTATTTCTTTGCCATCGAAGAGTAGTAGTTACAGGCAATGGGTGCAAGCAATTCAGAATTATGCCAGCATGCATGCGTCAGAACACGCTTTTTTTAAAAATCAAGTGAAGGGATTGCCAGCCTATAAGCAGTTGTTTAATCACAACGCATATTGCGCGCCTGTCCAGCGCGAGTATGTTGTTTTGAGTAACAAATTAACGACACAACTGTTGATGCAGGCAAATGATGCTTATCGTACTGAAATAAATGATTTGTTGTTAACCGCATTGTCTTATACTTTACAAGCATGGGAGGGGGGGCATGTCCAAGGCATTACCTTAGAAGGACACGGGCGCGAGGAAATTGATGATTTGTTGGATCTTAGTCGAACGGTGGGTTGGTTTACGACTTTTTATCCAGTAAAGCTTGAAGTCCAGTCAAGTCTTTCGGAGACAATTGCATATATTAAAGAGAGTTTGCGGATTATTCCGAGCAAAGGGATTGGTTATGGTGCATTACGATATACAAATATAGGCGAGCAGGCAATGGATTTGCCTCCAATTAGCTTTAATTACCTTGGGCAGTTTGATAGTGCTCCTGCAGGGTGGCAATTCAGTTCTGACGCTAGCGGCGTTAGCATACACTCTGCAAATAAAGGTTATAATTTGTTGAATATTTATGGTTTGCTTGTTGGTGGGCAGTTGCGTTTTACTGTAGAAAGTCAATTGAGTAAACAAATGACGCGTGATTTGGCTGACGCTTTTCAAACACAATTGGAACGGGTGATATCTCATTGCCTCGAGCTCCTTGTTGCTGGAAAAAATAAAATAACCCCAAGTGATGTCATCGATTTTATTCCTTTCGAAATTGTTAATCCGAAAATAAAGAAACGCCCTGTTTTTCTTTTTCCACCTGGCGCGGGTGGAGCTGAGTCATACTATGGAAATCTTGTGCCTCAGCTCGGCAATGAGAAACTCATATTGTTTAATAATTGCATTCATCATCTTCGCACGGATGGCAAGGAAATGATGGCGTTTAGCAGGTTTGAATTTTTGGCAAAATATTATATTTTGCAACTTAAGAAAGAGCAAGGAGATGGGCCTTATACGCTGGTCGGGTGGAGTTTTGGTGGTGTGCTGGCATTAGAAATTGCACGACAACTTCATTTGTTGGGTGACCGGGTATCCAAATTGGTGATCATTGATTCATTTTTTAATTTTAAAAAGGTAACCGCGCTAGTCAAACAACAGCATGGATTTGAGTTGATGGACAAAATAAATAATATGCATTATCAATATACTCCCACCATGTTTAGGTTGATAGATACAGACGTTATCTTTGTGAAATGCACTCAACCCGAACGTGTTGATGCGGCTTTGAGTCAAATGGATGAAAAAATGTTATCGATGAAGCATTTTTCTGCTTATTATTTGAGTGTTTCAGATAACCATCTATCGGATTATATTTCAAATGACATTACGATTATAAATGTTGATTCAACCCATTCAGATTGGATTGACGACAA
>CANISA010000003.1 GCA_947470005.1 Legionellaceae bacterium
TAATCAAGTTGTTCCGCGTGTTGCCCACCATCTAACTCAATAACCAGTTTGTGACTCAAGCACACAAAATCGACAACATATGGGCCTATAGGAAGTTGTCTTCTGAATTTTAGCCCCATAAATCGTCTATTCCGTAGGTATTGCCAAAGCTTAACCTCCGGAATTGTGCTGGTTTGACGAAGCTTCCGTGCTACACCGATGCCCATGAATGATCTACCCTCATCCGCCCTGTCGGGCACCTTCTCCCATCAATGGGAGAAGGCGTTCTTACTGAACTATTGCGCATAGTTTACGAAATATTTTTTTCAAACGCACCTAAAACCCTTTGTTTTACTAGAGATTTTTTAATGGCGGCCCCATCACTTTAGCAACTCTGTTGCACTTCACTGTTGAATCGGCGAAGTACCATCTGAACATTTAGATAGTCTTATTGCACAGTTAAAAGACGATTCACTGGTTCTAAAAATTGGTACTCAATTAACTTCTACGGGACTTCAGAGTCAACGATTCCAGAGCGATCCTGACGCGCCAAAAAAAGTAGCTCAGGGCAATTGGAATTTCTAGGAGTAGATTCAACTGCCGAATTTAGGTTGAAGTATGTTGTCAACCAACTGTCAACATACTTAGGTTAGTACCATGAGAACATGAATAACCTTTCTCTACAGGTTATCAATCGCCAAATATTTTTCTGTCCCTACAATTTGTTCACGTTCTTTAAACGTGACCAATTGGCTTGACACTGTTTCGCTGTTTCCATGCTGGTAAATCGCATTCAATGTCATTTGCATGGCTTTAATCGCTGCGCGTTGCAGGTCCGATGGGATAATAACGACGTTATAACCTAGCGCCTGAAGTTTTTCCACAGGGACCATGGGCGTTTTTCCACCCTGAAACATATTAATCAATTTAGGCCCTGGGACTTCAGCAGCAATTGCCTCAATCTGTTGGATAGTTTCAGGGGCTTCCACAAAAATCATGTCCGCTCCGGCCTTTTGGTATGCTCTGGCTCGGGCAATAGCAGGCTCAAAGCCCTCCACAGCGATGGCATCCGTTCGTGCAATCACGACAAACTCAGGATCACGTAGACTACTGCGTGCTACTCTAATTTTTTGACACATGTCATCTATCGACACCAACGACTTATCATCCAAATGACCACAGCGTTTGGGAAACGTTTGATCTTCTAAGTGCAATCCAGCGACACCAATTCGCTCAAACGCCTGCACCGTTAGCCTGACATTCAAAGCATTACCAAACCCCGTATCTGCATCCGCAATCACGGGTAAGTCCGTCACGTTGACGATATGAGAGAGAATAGAACAAACATCGGTCATCGTTAATAACCCAAGATCCGGATAACCCGCGCTGCGCGCGATTGCACCACCGCTGGCATATAAAACAGGAAATCCCGCTTGCTTTGCAAGTAGCGCCGATAAACCATCAAATACACCGGGAGCCACCACTATTTTCCCGGAACGAATATGCTCTCGCAAACGATGTGCCGCACTCATATTATCTCCAACATGCTTGTATCGCACCTCACTGACGCAAGTGAGGAAATAAAATCACAATCAAAAGGGTACTACGCGTCATAAAAATACTCAATCATGAAAGGGTATTGCACCCTCTTCTAGTATATTCAGATAGTTACGATATACGTATATTTTATCACGTTTTTTTCCACTAACTTCTTCTAAAACGCCCAGTTGAACCATATGATTCAGAGCGCTTCTAACGGTTGGGGCTGACATACCTGATTCAGCTGCTAATAATTTTACCGTTACTTGCGGCAATTTCTTCAGGTATTCCAATGTTTGCTCACAGGAAAACCTTGCTCGACCCAGTGTCCCTATTTTTTCAAGATCATTGCTGAACAAATGATTAATAAGATAAGCCGCTTGTATCGCCTGCTTTGCAGATTTAAATACACCCTCTAAAAAAAACTCAAGCCACGTTTCCCATGTGCCGTGCAATCTCACCTCTTGTAACAAATCATAATACACTTGACGATGTTGCTTGAGGTAAAGGCTTAAGTACAAAATCGGCTCATCAAGCATACCGTTATGACAAAGAAGCAAGGGTATTAATAATCTTCCCAATCGGCCATTACCATCCAAAAATGGATGGATCGTTTCAAATTGAACATGCAGTAACCCGGCTTTGATCAGAACAGGCAATGTATTATCATGTAAAAAATGCTCAAAATCAGACAAGCATTCGTCCAAATGAATTACCGGAGGGGGTACGAACAATGCGTTACCCGGTCTTGTGCCACCAATCCAATTTTGTGACCGTCTAAATTCTCCAGGTAATTTTCCAGAACCTCGCCCACCCGAAAGTAATACACCATGGATTTCACGAAGCAGCCGCAGTGATAATGGAAAATTACTTTTAAGCCGTTCCAGACCATACGTGATAGCTTTGACGTAATTGGATACTTCTTCAACATCTTCCAGCGACACCTCTGGTTTCTGATGGTGCTCAAAAAGCATCAAGTCTGAAAAGGAACTTTGCGTGCCTTCAATTTGACTTGAGAGAAGTGCTTCCTTGCGAACATACATGTAAATAAACAGAGAAGTGTTGGGGATAGATTTATGAATACTATTTAACTCAGCCAATGCAAGCGTGGCTTTTTCAAGGTAAGGATAAAGTTTGGTTAAGTCTACCGGTGGCTCCGGTGGTAGACTGGATGGCACAAAGGCCTTGTAAGGCTCTCCAGTAATTTTTTGTACTACGTGCGTGCCCATGCATCGGTTCATCAATATCTTTTCTTAAGGCTGTTCATAAAGAACATATAACGTATTATCTTTTCTTAGTAAAGTTTTTTAAGAAACGATGTCGCAGGGAATGACTCATTAAATAACAGTCATTCCCGTCGCACCTCACTGACGTAAATGAGGAAATAAAATCACATCCCGAATCGACGGCGCATTGGTAAACAGCATGGCCAGTCGATCAATGCCAATCCCCTCGCCGGCTGTCGGCGGCATGCCATATTCCAACGCTTCAATATAATCACTATCAAAATGCATCGCTTCCAGATCGCCGGCGTCTTTTTCTTCCACTTGCTGTTGAAAACGTGCGGCTTGATCTTCTGCATCGTTTAACTCAGAAAAACCATTCGCGATTTCACGTCCGCCGATGAAAAATTCAAAGCGATCAGTAATATCCGGGTCTTCTGCATTTCGCCGGGCCAACGGCGACACCTCGGTAGGATAACCGGTCACAAACGTCGGTTGAATCAATTGATGTTCGACCGTTTCTTCAAACAAAATCATGTGCAGCTTGCCTAAGCCATCGGCTGGCTTGTATGCCAATTTCAAGCCATCTAACACCAATCGACAAGCACCCAGTGTGTCGATATTCGTCGCTTTCAAGGCAGGGTTATACTGAACGACCGCCTCTTTCATGCTCAATCGCGCACACGGTTTAGCAAAATCAATCACATGCTCTTGGTACGTCACGTGCCGTGAACCTAATACCTCATCACACAAATGGTGCAGCAACTCCTCGGTGAAATCCATCATGTCTTGATAATCAGCATACGCTTGGTAAAATTCAACCATAGTAAACTCAGGATTATGACGTGTCGAAATACCTTCGTTACGAAAGTTGCGATTAATTTCATACACGCGTTCAAAACCACCCACCACGAGACGTTTCAAATACAATTCAGGTGCAATGCGAAGGTACATGTCCTGACCTAGCGCATTATGATGCGTGACAAAAGGACGCGCCAAGGCTCCACCAGGAATAGGATGCATCATGGGTGTTTCTACTTCGAGAAATTGGTGACGCTCCATGAATCGCCGAAACGCTTGAATAAGGCGCGATCGAATGAGAAACGTTTTACGTGTTTCTTCGTTAGCAATCAAGTCAACGTAACGTTTTCGGTAACGGGTTTCTTGATCAGCAAGCCCATGAAATTTATCAGGCAAAGGCCGCAATGATTTCGTGAGTAACTGAAGATCGGTTGCTTGCACCGTCAGCTCACCTGTATTCGTGATAAAAAGTATCCCGCGTACGCCGACGATGTCGCCAATGTCCCAATGCTTAAATTGCTCATCCGCTTCTGGCAATTCATTTTCTCGCACATAGACCTGTAAACGGCCAGATACATCTTGAATGTGGAAAAAACTCGCTTTCCCCATCACGCGTCGTAACACAATACGTCCGGCCACACAGACCGGCACAGCAAGCTCGGCTAACGCCTCTTTAGTTTCAGTGGCGTAGCGTTCACTTAACTCCGTTGCCAAGTGCTCACGACGAAAATGATTAGGAAAACTAAATCCCTGTCGACGCAAATCAGCTAATTTTTGCTTACGAACAACATAGACTTCAGTTGCATCCAACGGCTCTTCACTCATGCGATTTCTTCTCCTGCTTTTAAACTGGCTACAATAAATTGATCGAGGTCACCATCCAATACGGCTTGGGTATTGCTGGTTTCAACACCTGTTCTCAAATCTTTCACACGCGATTGGTCAAGCACGTATGAACGGATTTGCGACCCCCAACCAATGTCTGATTTGGTCGCTTCGAGCGCTTGTTGCGCTTCATTTTTCTTCTGCATTTCAAGCTCATAAAGTTTCGCACGAAGCTGCTTCATGGCTTGATCTTTATTTTTATGCTGGCTGCGATCGGTTTGACATTGAACCACTGTCCCGGTAGGAATATGAGTGAGTCGTACGGCGGAATCGGTTCTGTTCACGTGTTGCCCACCAGCACCTGACGCACGATAGGTATCAATACGAAGATCCGCTGGATTGATTTCAATAACAATATCATCATCCACTTCTGGCGAAATAAACACCGCCGAAAACGACGTGTGACGACGATTACCCGAGTCAAAAGGAGATTTTCGAACCAAACGATGCACGCCTGTTTCCGTGCGGAGCCAACCGTAAGCATAATCACCCGTCACATGAATGGTCGCACTTTTGATCCCAGCCACCTCACCCGCTGAGCACTCCAGCAAGTCCATCGTAAAGCCATGTTGCTCGCCCCAACGTAAATACATGCGAAGCAGCATCTCAGCCCAGTCCTGTGCTTCCGTGCCCCCTGAGCCCGATTGAATGTCCACAAACGCATTGGCTTTATCCATTTTGCCAGAAAACATGCGGCGAAATTCCAACGCGTCAACCCTTACTTGTATACCCGTCACGTCTTGCGCTAAATCATGAATCGCTTGCTCGTCATTTTCCTCACGCGCCATGTCAAACAGCGCGCCTGCATCGGTCACCCCATGAGACAACTCATCCAGCAACGTCACCACGGATTCTAATTGCACACGCTCACGCCCCAAGGCTTGAGCATGCTCCGGATTATTCCAAATGGCAGGAGACTCGAGCTCACGCACGACCTCTTCGAGACGCTCTGATTTTTGATCAACATCCAAAAAACCACGAAGGGCGTGGATCCGTTGCGCAAGATCGTCCAACATCAGGTTGATTTGGTTTACTTCCAACATCCATCACCTTTGGCACAAATTCATCATCGAATAGCGCATTCTACACGCAAAGCGAATCACAGGGCAAAAACCAGAGGTCACTTGATCTTATTTCGTTGTCATTGACTGCTTAAACGCAACGACATGACGATAAGCGTCGTCAATTCTCGCTTGGCTAATCTCACCTGATTGCACGCTCGCTTCAATGGCATCGATCACCACGCGTGGGTCTTGTGCCGTCTCGGTGAGTTGATTTCCAAAGATAAACATATCCACGCCTGCGTTAATGGCAAGCGTCAGTGCGTGCTCGAGCCCATAATGTTCACTAATTGCCTTCATTTGCATGTCATCCGTGATGATAACACCATCAAAGTTCAATTTTTCACGTAATATTCCGGTGAGTATCTGATGTGACAACGTCGCAGGCAATCCGGAGTCATCTAACTGACGATTCACGATATGAGCCGTCATCACCATGCCGCAGGCTGTCTCACCCCCTAATAATTGCTGATAAGGAGTCAGCTCATACGCTTGCCACGTTTCCGTCACATCCACAAAGCCCTTATGCGAGTCGGCCGTTGAACTTCCATGCCCCGGGAAATGCTTGTACGCACACTGCACCCCTTGAGATAAGAATTGACGCGAGTAGATACCCGCATAATCAGCCACAACACGTGGATCATCTGAGAAACTACGTCCTAATTTACCCATGACTGGATTGTCTGGATTCACATTCACATCCAACACCGGCGCAAAATTTAAATTAAAGCCGGAGTCCTTGAGCGTTATCGCCATTGTTTCTGCGACGTTTTCAACGTCAATAGCACTCATTTTTCCCGCATCAGCCGCCGATATCGTTTTGGGAAAGCCATAGTCTTCTCTTAAGCGATTGACCCGTCCACCCTCGTAATCCACTGAAATTAATAGGGGCAATGCTGGACGATGATGCGTTACATTAGCCAACTGATTAACGTCTTGTAAGTGCTTATTTAATCGTTTTACTTGCGACGGGCTTTCAATATTTTTATCAAATATTTTTGTTTGATAATTGTAATCAAATAAAATAACGCCACCAATATTGTCTTGCTCTATCGCCTGAGTAATAAATACGTTGCTTTCGATGTCCTTACCCTCAAACCCGAGGATAAGCATTTGGCCAATTTTTTCTCGCAAACTGACGTTATGAGCGCTTGCTACGTCCCCGTTCACGATGCCCCAGCTCAATAATCCCGCGACAACGATTAATACAGATAAATATTTCATGAGCGATCCTGGCTAACAAAAGATAAATATGATACCAATAAGAACAAATTACATCAAGTTTGGTTGCGTAAATAATGGGATTAATATACAATTTTAACACTAATCAGCGGATATAAAGAAAATATGACAACCCAGCTTACCAACCCTCCAGAAAAAAAATCCTCCCGACTCCTCTCCCTCGATGTGTTTCGCGGGCTCACCATCGCGCTCATGATTTTGGTCAATAGCCCAGGGAACAAAACGGCTTATGCATGCCTTGAGCATTCCGTGTGGAATGGTTGCACACTGGCCGATCTGGTTTTTCCTTTTTTTATTTTTATTGTCGGCGTCTCCTCCGTTTTTAGTTTATCAACATCACGCAAACAGGGGGTTTCATTGAATCATCTCTGCCTTAATATTGTAAAACGCTCGTTCCTTATTTTTTCAATTGGATTGCTGCTGAATGCTTTTCCTTCTCATTTTGATGTTGAAACCATTCGTGTTTTTGGGGTGTTGCAGCGTATTGCACTCTGTTATTTCGTGACGTCACTGCTGTTTCTCTATACAAGCGTCCGAACACAAGCCATCATGACCATCGCCTTATTAATCGGATACTGGCTTATCATGACGTTGTTATCTGTGCCTGGTTATGGCGAGGAAAATAATATCGCCGCCATGATCGATCGAACGCTGTTTTCATCGAATCACTTGTATGGCAAAACGTTTGATCCTGAAGGACTATTAAGCACGTTGCCTGCCATTGCAACCGCTCTATTAGGTAATCTGACGGGCGTGTGGTTGCGCACGTCAAAAAATCCTCAACAAAAATTAATGGGTCTACGCGTGGCCGGTTTATTGATGCTCGCTGCAGGCGGGATTTGGGGGCTATGGTTCCCTATCAATAAAACGCTGTGGACCAGTTCCTACGTCTTATGGACGGCCGGGTTAGCGTTGCTGGTTTTGGCTGGCTGCTATTGGTCTATCGAGATAAAACGGCACACAAAATGGTCTCGCTTTTTTGAAATATTTGGTGTCAATGCGATTACGGCTTACGTGCTTCATGTTTTGTTCTTAAAAATACAAGCCATGATCATCCTTTCTCTTCCAGACGGATCACCTGTCAATTTGCGATTATATATCACCGACATACTGTTTGGCTGGGCGTCATTGCAGAATGCGTCGTTATTCTATGCATTAAGCTATACGTTATTTTGGTTTATTATTCTTGCTATTCTTTATCATAAAAAAATATTTATTAAACTATAGCGTTGCTCTCTGAGCCACGTTCCGCAGCTTGGAGAGCAACAAATAACACGCTTACTTCGTGAAGCTGAAGACAGAAACAGGAGCGCTTACGGCAGCGAGACTTGCTCCGGCCCACTGGCGAGCCAACACCTCGGTCGCGGCCCGCGTGTGCGGCTCCAATCGAGGACAAATATCCGCCATTGGACGACCCGTTCGATCAAGCGTAATGATCCTATCTGGGTTTATCTAAAATTTCACCGCCATCCAGTGCTGTAGGCGACATGAAGAGAGCCTGCGATTTTAATAATTAGCGTTATAACCGCGCTTTAATTCGATGCGTTGCCTGGCTATGAATCTGCGACACGCGCGATTCGCTGACACCTAAGACATCGCCAATTTCTTTCAAGTTCAAATCATGTTCATAATAAAGTGACAACACCAAGCGCTCTTTTTTAGGTAGCCCCTCAATGGCCTCTGCCAATCGTCGAGTCATGTCATCTTGCAGGGCACTGACGTGAGGCTCCGTCGACTTTCCGCTTCCGTCACCTTTCATCACGTCGTCTGTGACGCCTACATCATCAAATCCATACAAATGAGCGCCGTTCGAGTCTTGGAGAATCAGGTGGTATTCCTCTAGGCTAATCCCCAGCTCCGCGGCTACCTCATGATCTTTTGCATCGCGAGCCAACCGGTTTTCAACGTGCCGCACCGCTGCCGATACCATGCGCGCATGACGGTAGACTGAGCGAGGGACCCAATCGTTTCGGCGGACTTCATCCAGCATATGCCCACGAATACGGATCCCCGCGTACGTTTCAAAGGACGCCCCCTTGGTTTCATCGTAATGCATCGCCGCCTCAAGCAAGCCAACCATTCCCGCTTGCATCAAATCATCCAGCTGCACCGATCGCGGCAACCGGCCCAGCAAATGATGCGCAATCCGCTTGACCATGAGCGCGTGCGCCTTGATAAGCGATTCCTTCGTGTGTTGATTCAGGTTGCGACGATCAGCCAAAGCATCCACGACCCTCTCCTTAGTGTGTTAAGTGTTCCTTAGGCCTGAAGCATCTCAATGATTTGCTCCATTTTTACATCCAAATCAGCCGGGACCACACCGCCTCCCTGAGCCATGTCCTCACGTCCACCGCCTTTGCCACAGAGATGACGCACCAAGGCAGCCGCTGATGGCGCACGCCCCACCAACGATTTGCTCACCCCCACCACAACATGCATTTTCTGCTGTGTCACGCCAATGAGAACAATCACGGCGTGCTCAACACATGATTTCAATTGATCAAGCATTCCGCGCAGGCCGTCTGCATCCACATCATTCAAACGCTTCACCAACACGTTCATACCATCTATGTGCTGAATGTCAGCCAGTAACGCTTGGCCCGCCTGTGCGGTCAATTGACGTTGCGCCTCAATGAGCGTGCGCTCTTGTTGTTTCATGTCGAGCAGCAGCTGCTCCAATTTCAGCAAGACCTCTGCCGGTGATGTTTTCAGCTGGCGCGCCATGTGCTCAAGCACTTGGAGCTGTTGATTCACCCAACTCAACGCATAACGTCCGGTCACCAGCTCAATACGCCTTACCCCACTGGCTACGCCATATTCAGCGATTACTTTGAACAGCCCAATATCGCCTGTCCGCGCCGCGTGCGTGCCTCCGCATAATTCGCTGGAAAAATTTCCCATAGACAACACACGAACAACCTCACCATATTTCTCACCAAACAAAGCCAAAGCCCCGCTTTTACTTGCATCATCCATCGACATCAACTGCGTCTCGACGACTTCATTTTCACGAATTTTGTCATTGAGCAAGGCTTCTATCTGTTCCACTTGTGCAGGCGTGACCGCCTCATGATGAGAAAAATCAAAACGTGCACGCTCCGCATCGACCAACGAGCCTTTTTGTTGAACGTGCGCACCCAGAATGAGCTTCAAGGCCGCATGAAGTAAATGGGTTGCCGTATGATTTAGGCGAATAGCCTCACGCCGTGCGACGTCAATCGTGGCTGAAACACGCTGTCCACGCGACAAGCTCCCCGTCAATAACTCCCCTTGATGCACAATGGCTTGACCTATACGCCGCGTATCATCCACTCGAAACAACACGTCCCCTGATGGGGAGCGAATAAACCCGTGATCGCCCACTTGCCCGCCACTTTCGGCATAAAAAGGCGTCACGTCCAGCACGACTGATGCATGGGCGCCTGCATGAATGACGTCGACGTCTTTGCCTTCAAGAAGAATAGCAACCACCGCGCCATCGTGCGCCGCGTGCACATACCCTTCAAAGGATGAAACGTGCGAAAGCTGTTCGCTCGTTGCATCATAATCCCCACGAAAAGCGCTGGCCGATTGAGATTGTTCACGCTGGCGTTGCATGCACTGCTCAAAACCACGCATATCGACAGACAAACCACGTTCCCGTGCAATATCAGCGGTCAAATCCACAGGAAAACCATACGTATCATACAACTTAAAAGCGACCTCCCCGGGGATTTCTTGACCCGTAAGTCGCTGTATTTCTTCTTGCAACAATCGAAGACCCTGATCCAACGTGCGTGCAAATTGCTGTTCTTCTAGATCCAGTAAGCGCTCAATGTGAGATTGACTCGACCTTAACAAAGGATAAGCGTCCCCCATCACATCAATCAACGGCTTAACCAAGCGCGAGAGAAACGGCACCGGCAACCCTAAATGATGACCATGACGTACCGCGCGACGAATAATTCGACGTAACACATAGCCTCGTCCTTCATTACCCGGGACCACCCCATCAACAATCAAAAACGAGCACGCTCGAATGTGATCGGCAATCACCTTAAGGGATGGATGTTCGAGATCCACCGTCGCTTGATCGGGAATACTCGCGGCAATGGCGTTTATTACGTGCACAAAACTATCAATCTGATAATTACTATGTACGCCTTGAACAACAGCCGCAATTCGCTCTAACCCCATCCCCGTGTCCACCGAAGGTTGAGGCAAGGGATGCAAATGACCCGCTTTATCGCGATTAAACTGCATGAAAACTAAATTCCAGATCTCAATGTACCTGTCCCCATCGGCCTCGGCCGTGCCGGGCGGCCCACCTGGAATGGCCTCACCATGGTCATAGAAAATTTCGGTGCAAGGCCCGCAAGGTCCCGTGTCACCCATCGACCAGAAATTATCCTTGTCTCCACAGCGTGAAAAGCGAAGCGGTGAGATGCCCATGTCATTCAACCAAATATCAGCGGCTTCATCATCTTTTTCATACACAGTCACCCACAAGCGTTCTGGAGGCAAATGCAACACGATCGTTAAAAATTCCCAGGCATATTGAATCGCCTCTCGTTTAAAATAATCGCCAAAGCTAAAATTCCCCAGCATTTCAAAAAACGTGTGATGGCGAGCGGTATAGCCCACATTGTCTAAATCATTGTGTTTTCCGCCTGCACGCACACAGCGCTGCGAACTCGTGGCACGCACGTAGGGTCGAGGGTCCAAACCTAGGAAGGTTTCTTTAAATTGAACCATTCCCGCGTTGGTAAATAGTAACGTCGGATCATTCCCGGGCACGAGAGAGCTCGAGGGGACAACGTGATGCCCCCTTTTTTCAAAATAATCCAGAAAGGCCTGCCTAATCTCCGAACTTTTCATTTGATGCGCCTCACTTTCACGCATCAACGAATTCAGATTCAAGTTCAGATTCAGGTACCGACTGCGTCGTCGGAAGTTTTTTAACCAACAACTCCGCCCGAATTTGCTGCTCTAACACAGCCGCAATCGCCGGGTTTTCTTTCAAATACAAGCGCACGTTTTCTTTGCCCTGGCCAATTTTTTCTTGCTTGTAGCTGTACCAGGCGCCTGATTTTTCAATCAGCCCTAACTCTGTCGCTAAGAAAATGATTTCGCTTTCACGTGAAATCCCTTCGTTATAGAGAATATCAAATTCTGCATTTTTAAACGGAGGAGCAACCTTATTTTTCACGACTTTAACGCGCGTTTCATTACCTAAGACATCATCGCCTTTCTTAATCGAGCCAATACGACGAATATCCAACCGAACAGACGCATAAAATTTCAGTGCATTACCACCTGTCGTTGTTTCTGGGCTACCAAACATCACGCCAATTTTCATTCGAATTTGGTTAATAAAAATAACCAACGTGTTTGACCGCTTAATGTTCGCCGTTAATTTACGGAGTGCTTGCGACATCAACCGCGCTTGCAAGCCAACATGCGTATCACCCATGTCGCCTTCAATTTCCGCTTTTGGCGTAAGCGCTGCCACGGAATCAATAACAATGACATCAACAGCCGCTGAACGAACCAACATGTCCGTAATTTCAAGGGCTTGTTCTCCTGTGTCCGGTTGAGAGATCAACAAATCATCCAGCCTCACACCCAATTTTTCTGCATAACTCGGATCAAGCGCGTGCTCCGCATCAATAAACGCAGCCGTACCACCCGCTTTTTGGCATTCAGCAATAACTTGCAACGTAAGGGTCGTTTTACCTGATGATTCAGGGCCATAAATTTCAACAATACGTCCTTTAGGCAATCCACCGATCCCAAGTGCGATATCCAATCCAAGCGAGCCGGTCGAGATGGCTTCAATATCAGGAATCATCGTTCCATCACCCATCCGCATCACGGAGCCTTTTCCAAATTGACGCTCAATCTGCACCAATGCTGCATTCAGCGCTTTTTGTTTATTGTTTTCTACCACTATTGCCATCGGGTCACCTGTACTTGAGGTTCTGTAAGAGAAAAATTATCCCACAGTTGCGTTCCAGCAGCAAACACACCCACGATTTTTTTCAAGCCCAGGCCTTGACCAATTCACAAAATGCATTTACCATTTCGCCTCATTCCCCGGTAGCTCAGTCGGTAGAGCGGATGACTGTTAATCATTAGGTCGGCGGTTCGAGCCCGTCCCGGGGAGCCATATGCAGTATGGCTTCTGCTAAAATTTAAAATTCCTCACGACAGCCCTGGGTACACTTTGGGGTACACTTAGCTGAAAATGACCATTACTGTTGCTTAGTCTTATATACAATTGTTGTATTGAAAAAATAGGGATAAGGATGTCTTTATAGATGAAAAATGGTGAGTTAGCCTGGTCTAAATTAAGCTTTATTTCCGCATTTGTTAGCAAACCTACATTGGTGAAAGCAGGATATAGGCAAGATATTGATAGCTTACGTGCCATTGCTGTCTTGTTGGTCATTTTTTATCATATTTTTGGTGAAGGCGGTTTTTTTTCCGGTGGATTTCTCGGCGTTGATGTTTTTTTTGTAATTTCCGGGTATTTAATTAGTTACCATGTTGTTTCAGAGCTCGAAGCGGGTTCATTTTCGTTGAAAAAATTCTACATGCGACGAATGCGGCGAATTTTACCAGCGTTCCTGTTTGTTTTAATGGTAGTTTGCTTCGTTGGATTTTTTCTTTTAACTCCGGAAGACTTGAAAAAACTCTCAGAAACAGCTCTTTCTGCTTGCCTGTCTGTTTCAAATTTATACTTCTGGAAGTATCTATCGATTGGTTACTTTAATCCTGATGCTACTGTTTTACCATTACTGCACACATGGTCCTTAGGGGTCGAGGAGCAGTTTTATCTTATCTGGCCACTTACCCTCTGCTTGTTGTTTGGTCGATTTCCGCGGGCAATTGGACCTATCACTTTTCTTTTTGCGCTGATATCACTTGGGGCATATTATTTTTTGCGCGCACACGAGGGCTTTGCATTCTACTCCCCTGTAACAAGAGCATTTGAGCTTCTTGCTGGTGGCGGCCTGGCAATTTATTGGGCTAAGTTAAAAGCACCATCCAAGACGAGTTCATTCCTCTTGTCTGCTACGGGACTGCTGCTGATAATTTATTCGTCAAGCTACTTTAATGGGATTCATTCTGCTGTTATAAATAGCGCAGTTGTCAGTTTTGCCGCGGTTCTGCTCATTTATTCTGGAAAAACAGCGAACACTCTAATTCACAAGATATTAACGTTCAACTTATTGACTTCTCTCGGTTTAATTTCATATTCACTCTATTTGTGGCACTGGCCTATTATTGCATACATACACTATGTCGGCTTAGAAATTGATGAAAAAATGGGGCTATTGGTTTTTGTTTCGTCACTTATTTTGTCCTTCATATCATGGAAGTATGTTGAAGAACCTTTTAGAAGAAAATATAAATTTGGATTTAAAACAACCATCCTTTTATTTTTGGTTATTCCATCCTTGTTGATGAGTTTATTTGTTGTAGCTTGTAAATTTGTCCCTAATTTTGGCTTTAATAAAATATCGCCTACGATTCTTAGCATGATTGAAGATTATAGTGGACCTTATATTGAAAAAAAATGTATAGATGCACCTACGCTACATCCTTTATCCAAGCAAAAATGTTCCATAGGTGATTTAAATGCGAAGACTCCTAATGTGCTCATCGTTGGGGATTCACACGCAATGGCTATTACAGGCATGTTGGATGTATTACTCAAGGATAGTCATTTAAGAGGGTATGTGGTCACTCAAAGTGGCACACCTTTCATTCTTGGAGATATTAAAGATTGGCGAGAAAATAATCCTATGCAAAGGAATGCGTTAATTTCTAAAATGATTAAAAAGAATCACTACAATTTCGTTGTCCTAGGTGGGTATTGGGATTATTATCCAGACTCGGTGTTTACACACAAAGGATATGGGACCAATAATTTTTCGGTCCTTGAAAAAGGTCTTAATCAAGCGATTGAGGATGTATTATCTGTGGGAAGCACTCCTGTTTTAATTTTAGATGTCCCTCCATTAGGCACCATCCCAATGTCATGCGGTTTTACAAGGGTAACTATAGCAAATTGTTATAATTCTGAATCCAAAATGAAAAAAATTCAGGCAGAGACGAGAAGCACAATACTTAGATTGGCAAAAAAGTTCCCTTCCGTTCGTGTGATTGATCCATATCATGAAATATGCCAAGACAGCCGCTGTGTTGCTGCCATAGATAAGCGACCACTTTATAATACGAATGGAATTAATAGCCATTTAAATTACAATGGCTCGACTCTACTTGGCGAACGTTATTTACAGCACATTGGCAGTCCTTTTGCGTGATTCAACAATCTCACATGCATTATGATTTTTCGGAGCGAACTAATTTTTTGTCCACCCCGCCCTGGATATTGCTAAAAGTCTTAAGTAGTCGTCATAAAGCAATATGTGGATGAACTAGCGGACAGCACCAAAGAATTGGATGACTGTTAGCGGATCCAATCGCCAAACCAAAAACCCCAGTACCCCCATAAATACACTCTAGTCGATGCGATTTAAAATCCCAATATTTAGCTAAGCTCCTTCGCAATTTCACAGCTTGCTTTTATCACCTGCCGAACCTTTTTTCTAAACATTTTGATCTCCCCTGTAGTCTCACCATGCTTAACCGCATTCATATTGCCATGAGGTGCGCCCGTCCTTCTTGCACCACCATGAACACGACAACGTGACTTGTCCTTTATTGCAGGACTACGGCACGGTAGTCCATTATGACTCTTGGTTCTCGCACCACATCTTGGCGCGTTATCAAAAGCATAAGTTTTTTTTTCGGTGTATGAGGTTGTTTTCATTTTTTATCCTTATGCCCCCATACTATTTTGAATATTGCCAACTATAGCTTGGCCACCTTGGTGAACATCAACTCTTTCCACAATTATTTTTTGCCCACCCACCCCTTGTAGTTTTGCAAGCGTGTTTGCCTGCTGCACAAAGCAATTTGCCAATTTTACTGTTGCGTTGGTGTAGTACTTTTTTAACTCAATGTCATCAATTGCATTGGCATAAGTCATAGCTCGCTGTTGTAATTCATGGATAGATAGCATTTGAGCCGCAAGCATTGATTGTAAGCCATCGCTCACGCCAAGGGCAGTTAATGCATCTCGGCTCTTCTGTTTTGCTTTATCGATATCAAATTTTTCTGCGTTGATATCGTTATTTGCAGTGGCATTTATGTGAACGATATGTTGATTAAATTTTTCTTTTGCTCCAGATACATTACCAGCGATATGAAGCTGCTTATTCTGTGCTGTATTTAGATTTGACATAATTCTCTCGCTTATTATTCATTTATCCAAGCTCTTTACCTGAGTAATGCGGCTTGCCCGCTTTGATCCATAATTCAATGTGTAAACGCAATGATTCGACAGGCGTGTTTCCATCGATTATATCTTGTTCATCATCTAAAGACAGGAGGCCATCTATCACTTGTTGGGCGTCAACTGCTAACCCTTCACAGCATTTTTTGACAACATCATCAATCAGCCCTTTTTCTGTGATATTTTTATGTAAATGCCCTGAACCGGTACTGACAAAACCGACAGAAGTATGTTGTGTCAGTTTTGTCGGCTCTGTTGTAGGCATGCCCTCTAATTTTTTCAACCAACGCCCCATCTCAACTCTCCTTAGATGGGTTTGTGCTAACCCATTGATAAACAATTTTAGGACGTCCATTTGTGTCTGTGGCACTCAATTGTTTTACTTGAATATGCCCATAATCAATAAGCCAATTCAACGCATCAATAACAGCCTCTACACTATCAAGCCCCGACCAACCTTTGCGCTGGATATCACGCGCAGCAAAAGGGTTAGGTATCTTGGATTTGCGTTCGAGGATGAGTCTTGCGCCATCTAGGCTATGGTTTATTGCCAGGCTATAGAGACGCTGAGCATGGCTAAGTAAGTAATCAGCCCAATCCAGAGCCATGGCGGTTGCTTGGATTCCAACAGCTTCACGGCCTCCATCAACAATTTCAAATAATAATGCCAGTCCTGCAATAGTTTGAGGCATTTTTAGCATATGACTTTCAAGAGCAGGATGAATCTCGGAGCTCCGAGCAGCATCCTGAATTTCTTTCATCCAAGTGATAAATAGTTGCTGCGCTTCGTCAGTAAAACGGAAACGGCGAGATTCTTCATCTACAGTATTAAAATAGAGGCTATGCAGCATTTCAAAAGCAGCGTTATATTTTATTTTTGCTGGTTGATTAGGCGCGCGATCAATCCATTCCCAGCGCCCAATATCATCAGGCCATATAGCCAATTGAAGTCTTTGAACCAATCCATCATCAGCAGTTCCTTTGATTGCGTCTCGCACCAAAACGGCTATTTTACTGGGTTGGATTCCGCCAATGATTGAAAGAGTACAATTTTCGATTTCAATTGTGCCGCGGCCAATGCGGTCGTAGGTATAATGTCCATTACCATCAAAACACTCCAAGTAAAAAGCACGATCAGACTGGTATTCTTCTTTGTTTAATTTAGCTAGCCAGCCTGATAATTCATCACGTACTAATATTAAACCGTTGCGATTTTCATTTAATAATTCACCAAGTTTTTCTACGGTGGCATCGTTTATGACTAATCGTTGCCGTACTGGAAGTGTTGCACCGCCAGTTAATCGCAAAGCATCGCGCGCTTCTTGGCGATTATCGGTGCTAAGCGCTTTTTTTGCTTTTTGTTCCGCAACGCTTTTCTCTAATTTGATTAACTGACACTCCTCCTCGTAATTTTTTTTATCGTCTTCAAACTGCTGTGCGGCTTTGGTGTCGAATTGACGTAGTGGCTTGAGTGCTTCTTTCATGCTCGGACTTTTCATAGCCGAAGGCCGCCCAATAATGGCTCCCCACTGATTAGGCGTTACTGACCAGTCATCAAGTTGCTTAGGGCATATCAATGCTTTATTTCCCAATAAGCCTGATAGGCCTACAATTGCAGCTACGGCAACAAAATCAGGTAAGCTTTGCTGGCGATCAGCAACATCGAAAACGTAATCTCTAATAGCCTCTGGTAACATTTCAGCTTGAAAAGGTAAAACACTCGGTCTAGGCTCTGGTAATGGTTGGGGAGTGATATTGTTTGATGATTTATTTATTAATCGCTTATTATACTCACTAATTGAACTACCATCTGGCGCAGTAGTTACTTGGGAGGCCTTAATAATGGCATCTTGCTTTGATAAGCCTTCTCTTACACGCATTAAATCAAAAGCATCGTGCCAGTAATTATCATTAAGAGGATCACTACTGTGGTGACAAAATAATTTATTATCTTTAACGGTGATACCAGCAATACCTGATGAAGAATCTGGCGATAACCATTTTTCATGGGTACTTGTTATCAGTTTACGTTTGTAACCATATTGAATCAAAAGATCAGTAAGTTGATTTTGTTCATTAAACGCATCTATTGATGAGATTTTATATCCCGACTGTTGTCGACTGCGCGATGGGACATGATTGATTGCTGGAAGATTTTGCGGCTCAAAAACTGCTATAGGCAACCCTTCCAAATACTCATAGTACAACGATTCGGAATTACAGCCGATTGGCTTTCGTGGATAATACCATCCTTGTGCAAAAACATTATTCTCTTTGGCATAGGCCAGTAAGTGACCGTTAATAACTTGATTGATCAATAAAATCACTGATTCAATGGTTGCTGGTAACTGTTCCTTGATGTATGGCTGATTGGTTGCAAGAATAATTCGATATCGATTTCCTTTGCCTCCCGCGTAGTGTGAATGTGATCCATAAAGAACATGTCCTATATCCATATGTTTTAATGCTTGGTGAATGATTAAAGGATCAGGAGCACCTTCAATTTCATAGCCTCCATTATCAACATGCTTATCGCAATCAATCACTAGCAAATCAGCCGTGCTGTGTGTATTGGCATCACTACGCGACATGCATTGACCATTATTGAATGTTTTTAAAGCGGTTCTTATAAAATGACAGCCATCTTTATTGCCATTAGGCAGTTGCTTTAGTTTATCAAGTAACTCACCACCGCTAATGTTTTCAAATTGATCAGTGGTTCTAATTCCTGTATTTGTTGAGGCAACTACAGTATTTTTCAAAATTGTTATAAAATCTGACATGTTATATCCTTATAATACTTCGGGGGCACCAACCCCCATGCTTAATCCCTATTGATTAACGCTTTCTTCTTGACCGAGTAGAGCGTTAGTCTCTCTTGCAACCAATCATTACGACGTCCATATCACCCCGTTTTTTCGATGAGGCACTTTGCTACGCAATAAAGCTTGGAGACATTTATAAGCGTTTGTTTGTGTAACATTAGTCATTTTTTGTCTCCGGTATATTCTCGTTAATCCAGTGTTGAATCGTTAAAGCATTCCACGCTAAAACAGAGCTATGTAATTTTATAGGCTTGGGAAATTTATCCTTTTCCCACCACCGTCTTAATGTCATGCTGCTGCGGCCAGTGATTCGCTCAAGATCATCCATGTAATACACTTGTCGATTGGGTGTCTCAGACATTTTTAACCCCCAATTGTTCTGGAAATTCTATCCGGCATTGCGCAAAGTAGTTGTCGATATCAGATTGCAAGTAAATGAATCTGCGTTTGCTAATTCGATGAAAGGGTAAGGGGATTGGCGTGCGATTACGCCATTCCCATAATGTTTTGGGTTTTATCCCCAAATATGCGGCTGCTTCATTAGTATCTAATCGTTTGTCCATTTATTACCTCCATCTAATCGTTTTAATCGGATAGAGGCAAATTAACTCATTGTTAATTAATAAGATAACAACGTGAGGTTTATGAGGAATATGATCGTTTTTGTGAGCTTTATGAGGATTTTTATGAGGAATATGATCGTTTTCGTGAGCTTTATGAGGATTTTATTGAAGATTATGATTCTTTAGTTGGGTGGCCTTAAACCATTCAATAACTTTTTTAATATGTGCTTGTGCTGCATGGTAATCAAATGAGTATCCTGAATTAAAAAAAACTCTGGAGCTTCTTGGTTTTTTTTCGTGCCGCTCAATTGAGCGAATCTTATAATTAGCATCATCTTTTTTGGCAATAA
>CANISA010000004.1 GCA_947470005.1 Legionellaceae bacterium
CCTTGTGCATCCGTGCATTTTACATCAGCAATGGTGCGTTTGAATTCAGGGATAACCGGAACTTGTTCATTTTGAAGATAGGCCAGCGATACAATAGGGCTATTGGTTGGTAAGGGAAGCAATGCATTTAAAAAACTAATTAATAGCTTCGGGTGATCACCAAATATCTTCTTAAAGACTACATCCGCTTTTGGATCAAGGTATCGTGACATGATGACTCATCTCTTCGTTTTCGTTTAATTCCGTTATGCAATGATTTGCTACAATCACTCAAGTATACGATATTTGTTAACTTTATGCTCACCAGATCACACAACGCGTCTTGCTCATCAACGCATCCGGCACATCAAATGCCGCTTGAAAGGCCGGCATATTCGAAAGCGTCCCGTTCACCCGGACCATCGCGGGAGGATGAGGGTCGGTGATGACAAATAAGCGGGCTTGCTCTGGGCGTATGTTGTTGGCCCAGACGTGAGCGAAGCCTAAAAAGAATTGCTGATCAGGCGTGAACCCGTTGATTGTCGGTGCGGTTTTATACGCCTCGGATGCGTGAAACGCACGATACGCAAGCGTGAGCCCACCCAAATCAGCCGTTGCTTCCCCCACCACCAACGGGCCTTTTACCGCAAAATCACCCGCTACTTTATACTGTGAAAACTGCTGCACAATGCAATTGGTCGCAGCTTGGAATTTTTTTAAATCCGTGGGGGTCCACCAATTTTTTAAATTACCATGGCCATCAAATTTAGCACCCTGATCATCAAAACCATGCGTTATTTCATGGCCAATCACAGAACCAATACCCCCATAATTGACAGCAGCAGGGGCGGCCGAATCAAAGAATGGCGGCTGTAAAATACCAATAGGAATGTTGATGTTATTCATCGATGCATTGTAATACGCATTAACCGTTTGTGGGGTCATTTCCCACTCGTCCCGGTCAATCGGTTTGCCAATTTTATTCAGATCACGCCTAACCAAAAATTGGTTACCACGACGTACGTTTAATACATAAGGCCCTCTGTCCACCTGAAGCGACGAGTAATCCCACCACTTGCTTGGACTGCCTACGCGCTCTTCCATCAAGGCCAACTTCTTTAAGGCAGCTTGGCGGGTTTTTGGGGCCATCCACCCACGCGTTTCGATATCTTCACGTAAGACGTCATGAATATGATGCATGATGTCTTGCACAGCAGGTGTTGCCGTGGGGGACGTGTATTGCTCCACATACAATTTTCCAATAGCAAAACCCAACACTTCATTTTCCGTTTCAACCACGCGCCGCCAGCGCGATTTTAATTTTTCAGTGCCGGATAATGCGCTCAGCATGCGAAAATTTTCTTCAACAAATGGATCAGACAAATTTCGTGCAAAAGCATTGATTAGATGCCAACGTAAATAAACCTTCCATTCATCCAATGAAACGGTTTGCAATTGTTTATCTAACGCCCAAATAAACTCAGGTGTAGCCACATTAAGGCGTTTAACATGAGGCAGCCCCATCGCAGTCAAATAATGGGTCCATGAAAAATGAGGCGTCATTTTATCCAACGCACTCACATCCATCATATGGTAAATCGCATGTGGATCACGCAATGCCGTTTGTGATTTTGACGCGCTCGCCAGCGCTGTTTCAATGCGTAAGACCGTGCTGGCCTCGCTACCAGCGCGCTTCGAGCTGTCACCCAGTAGAACAAACATACGCGTCATGTATTGCACGAACGCCGTGCGAATCTGTTTAAATCGCGGGCCGTCTTTTAAATAATAGTCCCGATCTGGCAAACTTAACCCATCTTGCATGGCGGCCCCTATCATATGCTGGCTCTCTTTAAAATCTTGCATGCTTCCAAAAGCAAAGAGTACATTAACCCCAACGAGATGTAACCGAGCGATTGCTGCTTGCAGATCGGCTGCATTTTTGATGGCGTCAATCTCCGAAAACGCGGATTGCAACGGCTTAGCACCCAACTGATTAATGGATGCCGAATCCATACCGCTGAAATAAAAATCACCGACTTTTTGCTCAAGACTTCCAGGCTTCACATGCTCGTTCTCTGATGCAGCACAGAGCAACTGGCGAATCGTTTTTTGAGTTTGATCCCAAAGAACAGAAAATGAACTCCAACTGGAGTAGTGCGATGGAATAGGGTTTTGTTTTTTCCAGTTCCCATTGGCATAGGCATAAAAATTTTGCTGGGGTACTATTGTTGTATCACGCCAATCCAGATGAAGTTCATTTATTTTTGTGGTTGCACTGGCATGAAATGAGCAGAAGGATAGCAGCGGAATAAAAAAACAGATGGATCGGTGCATAAAAAACCAAAGCGCATGGGCTGCTAGAAGACAGATCTAAAATGCTAGCAGATCACAACGTCGCTGTCGCAACAAGTTTTAAAACAAGTTTTAAAGCGCGCGCATTAACGTTGGCCTGGGATGCACGGACCTTCAACAAACTCCCCATTCAATGTCACATTCATGCTTACGTTTGCGCGTTGATAGCGGATCAGCAAATCATACTCTTCTTCCGTCACGTACAGCGGCGTGTTGCGGCAGTAAACCAACGACGAGACATAAGGCCTGGCGGTTGTACGGGCAGGAAGAGAGCACCCCCAACGAAAATGCGTCAAGTCACAATCAGCCAACGCTGGAGACACCCATGCAATCAATCCAATGATCGCCACGATTTTTGTTTTCATCACAAACTCCATCGATGGTTCCGGGAAACCAACTGTTCATGCAGGTTATTTAGGGCCATCTTGACAATCTTTAGAATAATAGAATATACATGTTAAAGCCCGCGATTTAAAGCCCACTCAGAAGGCGACCTATGAAGTGCCCATTTATGACAACCGATGCAGGTGTTCCTGTTGCTGATAATCAAAACAGCCTCACCGCAGGTGCTCGTGGCCCTGTGCTCATGGCTGATCACCAGCTCATCGAACGAATGGCGCATTTTAATCGTGAGCGAGTACCTGAACGGGTGGTTCATGCGAAGGGCGCAGGTGCCTATGGCACACTCACCATCACGGGTGATCTCTCTCACTACACACGTGCAAATCTATTCTCCAAAATTGGACAGACGTGCGACGCATTTGTGCGATTCTCAACCGTGGCGGGAGAACAAGGTTCGCCTGATACCGTGCGCGATCCCAGAGGGTTTGCGTGTAAATTTTATACGGAAGAAGGAAATTGGGATTTAGTTGGCAACAATACCCCTGTCTTTTTTGTCCGTGATCCGCTCAAATTTCAGGATTTTATTCATTCACAAAAAAGACATCCCGGATCGGGCCTACGTGACAACACCATGCAATGGGATTTTTGGAGCCTGTCGCCTGAATCACTGCACCAAGTAACTATTTTATTTTCAGACCGCGGAATTCCTGCCTCTTATCGCCACATGAACGGCTTCTCTTCCCATACCTATAGCCTTTGGAATAATCAAGGTGAACGTTTTTGGGTGAAGTGGCATTTAAAAACCATGCAAGGCATTCAATGTCTAACCGATGAAGAGGCACATAAAATCGCTGGAGAAGACCCAGACTACCACCGCCGAGATTTACTCACCGCAATTGAGCGTGGCAAGTACCCTAAATGGCGTGTTCAAATACAAATTATGCCAGAAAAAGACGCGGAGACGTACCCTATTCATCCGTTTGATCTCACTAAAGTATGGCCTCACAAAGATTATCCTGTGCTAGAGGTCGGCATTCTCGAGCTTAATCGCAACCCTAAAAACTACTTTGCAGAGGTTGAGCAAGCGGCATTCGAACCGGGTAATATGCCCCCAGGGATGGGGGCATCACCGGATAAAATGCTTCAGGCCCGTCTTCTGTCATACCCTGACGCCCACCGATACCGAATTGGCATTAATTATTCTAATTTACCCGTTAACACCCCACACTGCGCAGTCAATACGTATAATCGAGACGGTCACATGCGTTTTAATGGAAATGGCGGCGCGCAGGTTAATTATCAACCCAACAGTTTTGGTGGGCCAATTGAGGATAAGCGATTTAGTGAGCCTGCTTTAAAAATTAATGGCGATGCCGATCGTTATGACCACCAAAAAGACAATGATAATTATACTCAGGCAGGCGATTTATATCGCCTCATGAATAATAGCCAGAAAAAACAATTAATCGGTAATATTGTTCGCGCGATGAGCTCTGTGCCAAAATCGATTCAATTACTTCAGATGACTCATTTTTATAAGGCCGATTTGGATTATGGAACGTCTGTAGCACAAGGATTGGGCATTGCCATTGGGCATATTTAGAGGTATTGTCGGGCACGCTACGCTTTGCCCGACCTACATGGTTTTTTTAAAAGGATTATCCTAAGCGTGTTTTGAATCTCGTCGGGCGGAAACCTTGCGGCGCTGTTTTCGCACGCGATGCAATGCAATGAGCGTTTGAAACGGACCAGACAAGGCATACACCGAAGAGGCGATGCAGAGCATGACCGAGGGATTGGCGGCAACAGCCACAAAGACAACCACGATCAATAACACGTGAAGAAACCGGTTTTTTCCCTTCACATCGAGATCTTTAAAGCTATTGTACCGCACATTGCTGACCATTAGCGCCGCAGCAGTGATAGCAAGGCCCGCTGCAAACATGGAAACCCATGCGGGCGTATGCGTATTCGATTGACACACCCAGACAAAAGAAGACACAACAGCTGCCGCGCCAGGACACGCCAATCCCTGAAAATAACGTTTATCCGCTGTTTCCAACTGCGTATTAAATCGGGCCAAGCGCAAGGCAACCGCTGCCGTGTAAATAAACGCAACAAGCCAACCGAATTTACCCAGGCCCTCTAATGTCCAGCTGTATAACAGCACAGCTGGCGCCACGCCGAATGTCACCATGTCCGATAAACTATCGTATTCCGCGCCAAAAGCCGTCTGAGTATTCGTCATGCGTGCAATCCGACCGTCTAAGCCGTCGGCAATTTGTCCAATAAAAATGGCCATCGCGGCGACATCGTATTGCCCTTTGAACGACGCCACAATGGAATAAAATGCTGCAAATAAACTACCCGTTGTGAGGAGATTGGGTAGTAAGTATATTCCTGAATGACCTGTTCTTCGCTTCACAAAACTCACCTTATCTATATCAAACCACCCAGTATAACATACACTCGCATACTCTTTCATTTCGAAAGGAACAGCATAATGCTATACTATACTTATTCAAACTCAAGATCTGCATCGTCATTCAATGCTCATCTATTCATACACTGATCTTATTTTGTAGCCATTATGACTAAACCTGAAGACAAGAAAATTGTGATAGAAGGTGTCACCCCTCAAGGCACCGCGTTTCGCCCGAGCGACTGGGCTGAGCGCATGAGTGGCACTATGGCTAGCTTTAAAAACAGTCGGATCCACTACTCGCCACTCCTACAGCCCAGCGTCAATCACGATGGGTATAAGTGTGTGCTCCTCGATCCTAAGCTTAAAGAATCAAGTCCACAGGTTTACCAAGCCATCTTAGATTTTGCGACGGCTAATCACCTCAAAATTTGTGGAGAAGATGAATCATAACGGGGTTTACGCTCATGCATTGCTCTTAACACTCGACATCATCGTAAAAAATGAGCTGAGCGCGTAAGTAATCGCCGCAACGCTGTTATCAAAATTCATGGCACAAATTCCAGCAATAAGAAACGTCATGCCTTTTGACCCCTCCTTCTCACCTGGCTTGCTGGAGTTAACCAATAACACCGTGCCTCTGACGAACCATACCAACCCCGCTGTTTCAATAATCAGCTCCATGGCGTGATAGAATGGATCGCCATTATCACCGCTATAACTCAAAATATTCGTCGCGCCAAACAGCGTATTGGATAGCGCATCAAATGACGAGGGCAAATAGATCAAGAGCCCCCCGCCACAGATGAAGGCGAGAGGAAGAGTAAGACCATCGCTGCCAGATTGTCCCTTCTCACCTACTTTTCTCAGTTTTATCAGGCCCGAAATGACCATGATAATCCCTATAAAATAACCCATTCCCGATAAAAGCGATTGAACCGGACGCATCGAGTTACTTAAGTTGATCAGCATGGTGGTGATATCAATAGTCATAGGTTAATTATAGACACCTTCCTGTATCTTCTCCAATTTGATACCCAATGCTTGCAATGTATTATTTTTCCCCTATATTAGGGTCTTTCAAACTTCATAAAAGTGCACATCACCATGCAGGCTAACACCTTTGCCATTACCTTGGAAGATGCTTACATGATATCACCCAATGTCAAGCATTTTGTTTTCAAAACACCTGAAGACTCGACCTTTACGTACCTTCCCGGCCAGTTCATCACCATTTATTTTGAACTCGATGGAAAAAAACTACATCGAAGCTACAGCATTGCAAACCCGCCTACCGCTGATCATCGCATCGAATTGGCTGCAGGTTTTATCGAAAATGGCCCTGGCACAACGCTACTTTTCCAATTAAAGCCCGGAGATACCGTTCAAGCCAACGGTCCGTTTGGTCGCCTGATACTCAAAGAAACGTTGCCTAAACGCTACGTTTTCGTGGCGACTAGCACAGGCATCACCCCCTATCGCGCCATGCTTCCCGAGCTGAAGCAACGCTTGGAAGAGAACCCTGCCCTTGAGATTGTGCTTCTGCAAGGTGTGCAAACACGTGCTGATCTTCTGTATCATGACGAATTTGGTGCATTTGCAACCGAATGCTCGCGCGTGATTTACCGCCCGCAGCTCAGTCGTGAAGAACAGCACACGTTAAGCGAACAAACGTATGCAGGCTATGTCCAGCAAGCCTTTCCAGCGCTGAACCTCGACTCAGAGCGAGACATCGTTTACTTATGCGGCAACCCCAGCATGATTGACGATGCCTTTGCCTGGCTCAAAGAGCGCGGCTTTCCCCCGCAACACATCATTCGTGAGAAATACATCTCACGATAACCACAACGAGGAGTGAATCATGTACTACGATGAATTATCAAACACCATGGATCATCTGTTACAAGAAGGCAAAGGCATTTTGGCCGCCGATGAAAGCAATGGAACCATCGCCAAGCGCTTTGCAGGCATTGGTCTCGACAACACAGAAGAAAATCGTCGAAACTACCGCCTATTGCTCGCAACGACCCCTGATTTAGAACAATACATCAATGGCGTTATTTTATTTGAAGAAACATATGACAACAAAGACGACAACGGCGTCTCTGTTGCTGAGCTCTTAGCACAAAAAGGTATCCTGCCTGGAATCAAAGTCGATAAAGGCCTCGTAGAACTAGCCAACACCGAAGGCGAAAAAATAACACAAGGACTCGATGGATTGCTGGATCGCCTGCTTCATTTTAAAGCACAAGGTGCTCGATTTGCAAAGTGGCGTAATGTTTATTCTATTTCAGACTATACCCCGAGCTTAACGGCGATGAAAGCAGGCGCCGAAACCCTTGCGCGCTATGCCGCTACATGCCAAGCAGCCGGTCTCGTGCCTATTGTCGAACCTGAAATTTTAATCGACGGCGACCACACCATCGAGCAGGCGGCAGAAGTCAGCGAAATGGTCTTGCATGAAGTCTTTAAAGCACTGTTCATTCACCAAGTAGAGCTTGAACACATGATTCTCAAACCCAGCATGGTCACCTGTGGAAAAAACGCAGCTTCATTTAGTTCTCCTGAAGAAATTGCAGACTATACCCTTAGCGTTTTCCGTAACCATGTGCCAGCAGCGGTCCCCAGCATTAACTTTCTATCCGGCGGTCAAACACCTGATCAAGCAACGGCTAATTTAAACGCCATGAATTGTGGCGGTGATCAGCCTTGGAATTTAAGTTTTTCCTATGGAAGAGCCCTTCAAGACGAATGCTTACAGGCCTGGGCCGGTCAACAAGCCAACGTTAAACACGCTCAAGCGGTACTGCTTCAACGCGCACAGCAAAACAGCCTGGCCTGTTTCGGTGAATGCGAAGAAAACATGGCATAATCCTCTTCAAGTGAAAGGGGCGCACCTCAGCGCCCCTTTTTTTATTGATCAACAACCCTCTGTATCAATAGCTACGGCCTTAAACGATTGCTTCACCCCATCCAACGATAACCCGAGATCCTTCGCGGCCCACAACACCCCGCATGCCCCGTCACTAAACGTACTCTGTGGCGTCCAGTAATCCATGTTGGCTTTTATCATGATGTGGAAGGCTTGGCGTGTATTCCATCCCGGTTGATTCGCCAAAAGATAAAAAAATCGATTGTATACGCCACTGGAATAATGAACATCCAAGCCTTTACGATACTGATCTGCGCTGTCAATGGATTTGCCATCCTGAGCGGGTTTATCCATGAAACGCAGTGCGCTATGTCCTGATTTTTCTTTCATGACTTCAGCGCCAATCGTCCAACTGTTTTTGGCTTCTGCGTAATATTCAATCGCTTGTGCGGCCATGTCAGAAAAGGCTTCGTTCATCCCGCCCGATTGCCCTACGTAAGCCAGATCTGAATACTGCTCAGTGAACCCATGACTCACTTCATGAGCACCCACGCTCATGGCCACCAAAGGGTACATGTCATCACCCCCATCGCCAAACGTCATTTTTTTCCCATCCCAGAACGCATTTTCAAACCCTTCGCCGTAGTGAACGCGCATCACCAATTTGATGGGCCGTTGAAGGGAACCTAAGGCATTGACACCATACCAATACGCATACATATCATGCACCAAAGTCCCGATGTACAACGCATCATTCGAGGGTGAATAAGCGCCGTTCACTTGATCGTACCCATCTTGATTCGGCCCGGTCCAGTACGCGTCCGCCGACGCTTTACAGCCAAATGAAAACAGTTGACCTTGACCGTTAACACGCGATTCCATGTTCCACACACTGACATGCTGATTTTCCAGGGTACAAAGCCCCATGAATGCATCGCGCATCATCCGAAGAAAAGGCTTGCCTTTTCCATACTGCACCTGGTCTGTATGCGTGTTACCACCAAATCCCTGCCCTTGAATCTCTTTTTTTATTGTTTTAATGTCATCCCACGCCATAAACGGCGTAAACGTGTAAGCATCAACGATAGCCGTTGGTCGCTTAGGGATACGATTGGATTGCTCAATGAGAACACTCACCTGATAAGCCCAATGAGGTTTATGTTGTTCATCTAGATAAACCAGTGGCGTGACCGCCTCCTCACTCAACGTCCCACTCGAATAACCTGCCTTCACATGATCAAGTGCCGCCTTGCCTCCATGAACAAAATTAAGCGGAGGCTCCCCTAATTCTTGATCGATAGCACGATAAATAAGCCCGTTCACGCGCTCAAGGGAAGCCCCCAGTCCGGCGGGTAGGCGATGAATAATCGCGTAACCACCCCAGACGGGAAAGCCTGCATAATACTGCTGTAAACGAACATGTTTCCGCCCTTGTTCATCCGTGTGCTGTGCCACCCATTGCAAAGAATTTCGGGGTGACGTAGATAGAACCGCTGGCTGCGCGTCATTCAGGTGGATTGCTTGTTTTAATTCGCCAAGCGACACATGCGATAGCGACCAAGGTAAAGCGGCTTGTACCGTTGCCACCGCAAGCGTTAGGCCAGCGGCCATTGCCACCCGGGGGGTGAACAGATAATTCATGTCTAGCTCCTTCTATTGATTAATGTTGGACTGCGATTGCGAGTCTTATCCTTGCCAGCAATCTCTTTTCCGTGCACTATGATCTAGCCAGAATTTTTAATATAAATCAATAGGCGGCTTAACCTTCCCATTATTAGCTAATTGGAAGCCAACGTGCCGGTATCTTGCCGGTATCATCGCTCATCTAGACATCACAAAAGAATTCAGGCAAAATCCACAACATGTTGTTCCTAACCACGACTTGATGAAAAACGTACTTGTTTTGCACGGACCCAACTTAAATTTACTTGGACTGCGTGAACCGTCTCTCTACGGTGCGCAATCTTTAATCGAACTCAACGTGCAGCTTGAACAACAAGCCCATGCCGCCGGGATCCGGCTGGCTGCCATTCAAAGTCAGTCTGAATCTGTTCTGATTGAGGCTATTCACACCGCATACACCGATCGCGTGGACTACCTTATTATGAACCCAGCAGCGTACACGCACACCAGCATTGCCTTGCGTGATGCCCTGTTGGCCGTGCGTATTCCTTTTATTGAGGTCCATATCAGCAACATTTTTGCCCGAGAAACCTATCGTCATCATTCTTATTTTTCAGACATCGCCCAGGGCGTTATCCAAGGGTTGGGTGTCTATGGCTACGTGCTTGCATTGCATGCCGTTATTCACGAATTAACCTAGCGAGACAGATAACTGATGGATATTCGAAAAATCAAAAAATTAATTGAACTCTTAGAAGAAACGGGCATTTCAGAAATTGAAATCAAAGAAGGCGAAGAATCACTGCGCCTCAGCCGCCATTACCACACGACTGAAGCCCCCGTCAGGCACACACCCACACCACAGGTTTATGCTCCCGGCCACCCCACCCACCCGCCTGCGATCGCAGCCATTCCCGCTGAAGCGCCTGTCTCTGGACATACCGTTCGCTCACCGATGGTCGGCACCATTTATACTTCACCCTCTCCAGAAGCCGCTCCGTTTGTCACCCTAGGAAAATCCGTGCAAATGGGCGAAACACTCTGCATCATCGAAGCCATGAAAATGTTTAACGAAGTAGAAGCCGATCGTGCCGGGGTTGTCAAAGCGATTCTCGTTGCAAGCGGAGATCCCGTTGAATATGATGAACCTCTCTTCATCATCGAATAAGGGGTGAAGTTATGCTAAGTAAAATCCTAATCGCCAATCGTGGCGAAATTGCTCTGCGTATTTTGCGTGCGTGTAAAGAGCTCGATATTCTAACCGTTGCCGTGCATTCTGATGTCGATAAAGATCTATTGCATGTGCGCCTAGCCGATGAGACAGTGTGTATTGGGCCTGCTCCTTCTCAAAAAAGTTACCTTAATATTCCTGCCATTATTTCTGCAGCAGAAATAACAGATGCGGTTGCTATTCACCCGGGGTATGGTTTTTTATCAGAAAATGCGCATTTTGCAGAAATAGTTGAACAAAGCGGATTTCGATTCATTGGTCCACGTCCGGAAACGATACGATTAATGGGCGATAAAGTGTCAGCGATTGCCGCCATGAAAAAAGCAGGGGTGCCTTGTGTCCCCGGATCAGATGGCCCGCTAACCGACGATGACGCGCTTAATTTATCGCTCGGTCAAAAAATTGGCTACCCGGTTATTATTAAAGCGGCGGGCGGTGGCGGTGGGCGAGGCATGCGTGTGGTTCACCATGAATCTCATTTACTCAACGCCATTGCATTGACGCGTAGCGAAGCAAAAGCCGCCTTTAATAACCCTGTAGTCTACATGGAAAAATTTCTGGAAAATCCACGCCACATTGAATTCCAAGTCTTAGGTGATGGTAAAGGTCATGCCATTCACTTGGGCGAGCGTGACTGTTCCATGCAACGACGTCATCAAAAGGTCATTGAAGAAGCCCCAGCCCCAGGAATTAGCGAAGCACTGCGCCACAAAATGGGCAAGACGGTTGTCAGTGCTTGTCGAAAGCTTCAGTATCGAGGTGCCGGCACCTTTGAATTTTTATACCAAGACGGCCATTTTTATTTTATTGAGATGAACACACGTATTCAAGTAGAGCACCCCGTCACCGAAATGATTACCGGTATTGATCTGATTAAAGAGCAAATCAAAATCGCAAGTGATGTCCCCTTTACACTCAAACAAGACGACATCACCTTGAGAGGACACGCCGTGGAGTGCCGCATCAACGCAGAAGATCCAAAAACCTTCATGCCTTCTCCGGGCACCGTCCGACTATTGCATCAACCGGGAGGCCCAGGTATTCGCTTTGACTCGCACCTCTATAGCAGCTATACCGTTCCCTCACATTATGATTCCATGATTGGAAAATTAATTAGTTATGGCGCAACGCGAGCCGAAGCACTCGCAAGAATGCGTCAGGCACTGGATGAAATTGTCATCGATGGCATTAAAACAAACATCGAATTACACCGTCAAATTCTACATGACAAAGCCTTTCTGGACGGAGGAACCAACATCCACTACCTCGAAAAAATGCTGAAGGACTGACCCACATGTTAGAATTACAACTAGAACCCTGTCAGCGTGACGAAGTTGACCAACTCATCAGCGCCCTCGAAGAAACAGGCGCCGTCTCCATCTCCATGATGGATCAGCGGGACAACCCTATCCTCGAGCCCAAACCCGGTGAAACCCCGTTGTGGGATCACCTCGTGATCCATGCGCTCTACAGTGACGAGGATGATGCCCATGACGCACAAACCTTATTGTCAGCTTATCATCCACATTTAACTCAAACTCTTTGTACGCTCGCGGACCTTGACTGGGAGCGCGTCTGCCTGGACAATTTTGTTCCTCAACGATTTGGGCGCCGTTTATGGGTTTGTCCCTCTTGGTTGACTCCACCAGAACCGGAGCAGATCAATTTGATCCTCGACCCTGGTTTAGCCTTTGGTACAGGGACTCATCCAACCACCTCCCTCTGCCTAACGTGGCTTGATGGGACGTCCGTGGAGGGTGAAACAATCATCGATTATGGTTGCGGGTCCGGCATTTTAGCGCTCGCTGCGCTAAAACTCGGCGCGCATCACGCGTACGCCGTGGATATTGATGAACAAGCACTGCTCGCAACCCAGCAGAATGCAACCAGTAACCAGATAACAACCGAGGCTCTCACGATTGGGCACCCGACTATTCTCGCGGCTCCGGTTGATACCCTCATAGCAAATATTCTGCTTTCCCCTCTGCTGGCTCTTCAGAACAATTTTCACCAACTCCTTTGTCCTGAGGGCCGGCTCGTGGTCTCCGGGCTTTTCGCCTCGCAAGCACACATACTTATCGATGCCTATCAGCTTAGTTTCACCCACCAATCAACCGTTCTGCAAGACGAGTGGGCGTTGCTTACATTCCTCCCTCGAAATCTCCACCAATGATTTCATCTTTACCGTCGTCCTTTTTGGGCTCGCTTCTGTTTTCATCGCTCATTTTTGCAGCGATCAAGCGCTCACGAAACGTGTGTGATTTTTCTTGATCGAAGAGCTTCTCCTGATGAGGGTCAGCGGCAAATTCCGCATAGGCTTTTTCATCAAATGAGCACGGTTCAGGTGCAATAGGCTCATACGTGCTCATGACCTTATTCAGCAGCAGGAACAATAAAGCCACCCCCACAACCACTCCCAAGCCAATCCCCGTCGGCAGAAAAATGAACATTGCAAGGACAAACACGGGCAGCAGTGCATCACGTAGCACCTTCATAACAAGCATGGTTTGCTGATGCTGAAGCAGACGCGCTTGATACTCAGAATGTGTCACCAGCTCCTTCATCTGCAAATAAATTTGCTTCATTTCCATCTGGGTGTCAGGGTCATGTCCACGCTGTTTCAATTGACTAAACGTTTCAAGATAAATAGTTAATTGTTCATTGATCACGTTTTGTGCTTCGTTGTTTTTTTCAGCATCCAAGTGCCCTCTTGCCGCTGAAAACAACATGATTGACGTAAAACAAATCGCGGCTCCGGTTAAACCAAGCACCAGCACCGTCGCAGGTAAGATGGCCGCAGGTGGAAAAACAAGACAACTCAACAACGCAACACCCGACAAGAGCCCAAGGGTAAACATCATCTGTTGTTGAAATTCAGACGTTTTAAAGCGCCATTTAGTAATGCGCTGACTGCGTAAGTGCACCTGCGAATCAATCGCTTCTTGAAGCACGTTAAACTCCATCTCAAGCCCTTCTTTTTCAATACCCACACAGGTTGCCTTCTCTAATCGGCAGCGTAAGGCAAATTGTTTTTCTTGCAACACAGCCACCTCACTCCGTATCTGTTCGATCATAGCGAGATGCTGCGTTAACTCTTGGTCATAACGGCAAGCCAGTAAACATAATTGAGCGACCCTGTACCCCGCGGACATCAACGGCCCAAACGGCGCAGCCTGGACCAATCCTGTCAGCCACAAAAAACCGACCACATTCATTGCGGACAAGATGAGCCAATTCAATAGCACATACTTACGTTGGTCCAACTGAATGGTGAATTGCTCCCAAACGGGTATTTTCAGATCATCATGCCGGCTCATCCATGCGCCTGCAAAACTATTTTTAGCCAATGTGAGGATCTCTATCGTAAAAGACATCTGTACAACAAAAAAACCAATATACGACAAGCCAAATCCAGCTTGATTAAGCAATGCACCTGGATTGTGTTCGGCAGTAACCGATTGAGGCAGAATGGCAATCACGCTAAGCAATAACGTACGGCTCCATCCCATGTAGAGGCCTTTTCGATCAATTTCAACCAGGTTGTTTTTAATGAAAGAAATCTTCCCTGAACATAAATCAAAAAGATGCGTTGAAAAAAGTGGAGCAAGCACCACCATGCCAAACCAAGCCAAAGGCTTCTCCGATTGGTCGCTTCGTTCTTTCAACTGAGCTTCGGGTTTAATTTTTTCACCCACAGCAGGTTTATTCTGAAGACTATGTAACAACATCTCATAATGTTTGCATTGCGCAAGGTTCTTCGCTAGACCATCCCCACGCATTTCAATCTCATCAATTCGGCATTGCACGGAATAAAGATAATGAGCGCGAATGAGTTTACGTCTCAGGCTTTCTTTTTGATAGGGATGTAAATAGGGAAAAATGGCTGGATTAATTTTCTTTAAGTCATCTCGCGAGGCTTTCAACAAGCGAGACAAAGCCACTCTATCTCTAAACGCTTCAACTAACTCCTCATGTGAAACAACACCCGGATTATTAGCGTAAAGACCCTCCTCCCAACGCCGAAATACCAGGCTTGATTGGCTGTCAAGCAGGCAAACCGAGCGGGTATAGAACATATTCCCTGGCATTTTTACACCTCAGACGCGCACTATGTACTATTAATCATAGCACGCGCACCTGAAATCCGTTTTAAATAGCCGCCAATCAATCAATCAAACCCAACGCCCTCACTGCTTCGCGCTCTGAACGCAACTCAGCAAGCGTTGCATTGAATTTATCTTGGCTGTATGTATTCAACGAGACCCCATCAACCACACGAATAACACCGGACTCGCGACGACAAGGAAATGAAAACATCAAACCATCATCCACTCCGTACTGGCCTTGTGCACTCACTGACACAGAAAACGATTCACCTGCTGGCGTGTCTGTTACTAAATGATAAACGCCTTGGATAATCGCATTGGCTGCAGACGCCGCTGACGATGCACCGCGTGCTTTCAAGACAGCAGCGCCTCGCTGTTGAACCGTAGGAACAAAGGTCTCCTTCAGCCACACCTCATCATTAATCACGGATGCCGCTGAAACCCCATTGATTTTGGCATGATAAAAATCAGGGTATTGCGTCGCTGAGTGATTACCCCAAACTGTCATTTCGGTGACGGCAGTAATATCAACACCCGCTTTTTTAGCCAACTGAGTGCGTGCACGCAACTCATCCAACATGGTCATCGAATAAAACCGATCATCAGGGATATCTTTCGCGTGATTTTTCGCAATAACGCAGTTGGTATTGCATGGGTTTCCAACCACAAAAACACGCACATCATCATGCGCATAATCATTGATTGCACGCCCTTGATCGATAAAAATAGCACCATTAATTTTCAATAAATCAGACCGTTCCATGCCTTGTTTTCGGGGCACTGAACCCACCAAGATTGCCCAATTTACGCCATCCATCGCCTCATTCACACTCGACGTACACAAAATACGCTTTAACCGAGGAAACGCACAATCATCCAGCTCCATCGCAACCCCTTCTAACGCGGGAAGGCCTTGAGGTAACTCCAATAAATTAAGCTCAACATCGATATGATCGCCAAATAATTGCCCAGATGCTATTCGAAACAACAACGCATACCCTATTTGTCCCGCAGCACCGGTGATAGCGACTCTAATCCGTTTATTCATGATTCTCCCCTTTCGTTTTTTATTTTTGGTCAATGACTCGAACGTATTCTACACACTTTTTGTGACTAATCGCTTACCATGATAGAATAGAACCCATCAATACGTTCACTTGAATACTCACCTGATGTTACCATTATCGCTTTACGTTCACATCCCCTGGTGCATTAGAAAATGCCCTTATTGCGACTTCAACTCACACAAGAGTCCGACCGAGTTACCCGAGGAGCGCTACGTTCAAGCGCTATTAAACGACTTAGACGATGAGCTAACCGAGCGCCCTGGCCGAGCGCTCAGCTCCATTTTTATCGGTGGAGGGACGCCTAGTTTATTTTCAGTTAAGGCTTACGATCAATTATTTGAGGGCCTTCAGCAACGATTAGCGTTCGAAACAGACATTGAAATTACGTTAGAAGCCAATCCAGGGGCCGTCGATCAACCGCGTTTCGAGGGCTATCGCAAACTCGGAATTAACCGATTGTCCATTGGCATCCAAAGTTTTAACCCGATTCATTTAAAAGCACTCGGCCGTATTCATGATGGTGAGCAAGCGCACCGTGCCATTACTGCGGCCCGTCTTGCAGGCTTTGATAACATCAACCTTGATCTGATGCATGGGTTACCCAATCAATCCATCGAAGAGGGCTTACTCGACCTCACAACCGCACTCACGTATGAGCCTGAACACCTCTCTTGGTACCAATTAACCATCGAGCCCAACACCGTCTTTTACAAAAAGCCACCGATTCTCCCTTCGGACGATGAGGCGTCTGATCTAGAGGACGAGGGATTCGCTTACCTCGCGGCGGGTGGTTATACCCGCTACGAAATTTCGGCCTTTTGTCAACCAGGAAAACCATCTCTCCACAACCTAAACTATTGGTTATTTGGTGATTATTACGGGATAGGCGCCGGCGCGCATGGCAAATGGACAGCACCCGAGGGCCACCCCATTTTTCGCACACGAAAACACCGCCAACCGTCGGATTATTTAAACCCAGAGAAGCCGTTTTTAGCGGCATTAGACACCGTCAGTGAAAGCGACTGTTTGCTGGAGTTCATGCTCAACGCCACGCGCCTACAACAAGCCATTCCACACGCGCTCTTTACCGAGCGCACCGGGCTACCCCTCAGCGCGCTTATGCCTGGTTTATTGATAGCAGAAGCAAAAGGACTCGTTCAAACAAGCACCACGCACTGGCACGTCACGCCACTGGGCCGACGCTACACCAATGATCTTCAAGCGATATTCTTGCCTTGATCACCAAAAGGCATTGTATTTAATTCCATACACTTGTTCATTCAAGGTTAATGAGCTCACATTGAACCCGCCTTACGCACTAACCTGCTCGCTCTGCAGTACCTCATGCAGTGCGTCCACTACTTTCTTCTGATCATCCAGGGTCAAATAAGGATGCATGGGAAGACTCATCACATGCTTTGCGGCGTGCTCTGTCATGGGGAACAATTGTCTTCCAGGAAACATGGTTTTGATAATTGGTTGCTCATGGAGCCCTAACGGATAATGAACCGCTGTTGGTATTCCACGCTGTTGCAATACGTGTTGCACCTCATCACGTCCTGACACCTCAACGGTATACTGGGCAAACACGCTCGTATTTCCTTGTTTCGTTATTGGCTTTCGGACAGCCTTGGGTAAAAGCGCTTGGTAACGATCAGCAACGTCCTGTCGTAATGCGATTTCCTCAGGGAAAATAGCTAATTTTTCTAGCAAAATAGCGGCCTGAAGTGTATCCAATCGTCCATTGATGCCCAATCGAGTATGGAGATATCGCTGCGATTGTCCGTGCAACCGAATTTCCTTCATGCGCGTGGCCAGTTCCAGATCATTCGTGAAACAAGCGCCTCCATCACCATACCC
>CANISA010000005.1 GCA_947470005.1 Legionellaceae bacterium
AAGCGGCAAAGCATGCAGGTGTTCATTATTTTGATCTAACCGAAGACACGTCGGTTAGCCAGTCCGTTAAAATTATGGCAGAAGGCGCCAAGAGCGCTTTTGTGCCGCAATGTGGGTTAGCGCCGGGGTTCATCAGTATTGTCGCTCACAGTTTGATGCAAGAATTTGATGCATGCCATCATGCGAGACTACGCGTCGGCGCACTGCCTCAATGCACAAGCAATGCGTTACATTACTCGCTGACGTGGTCCACGGATGGTCTCATTAATGAATATGGAAACCCTTGTTATGGGATTGATGACGGATTGGCGGCTGTTTTCACGCCGTTGGAAGGATTAGAGTCTCTCCAAATCGAAGGGGCTCAATTTGAAGCCTTTCATACGTCAGGAGGTTTGGGTGGCTTGGCTACACTTCACTTAGGAAAAATCAAGACCCTCAATTACAAGACCATACGATACCCAGGGCATTGTGAAAAAATGCGATTTTTGATGGATACACTCAAGCTCAATGATGATAGGGAAACGTTGAAACGAATTCTAGAGCGTGCCATGCCAAAGACGTATCAAGACATGGTTATTATTTATGTGTCGGTGGAAGGGATGAAACAAGGCGAGTTGATTGAAAAAAGTTACCTGAAAAAAATGATGCCGACAACCATTGGCGGTCTGCCATGGTCAGCTATTCAGGTGAGTACAGCGTCTGGTGTCTCTGCGGTGGTGGATCTTGTCTTGACTCAAGAGGAAGCGTTTCATGGGTTGGTATTACAAGAAACGTTTCAATTGGCTGATGTTTTAGCCAACCGTTTTGGGCAATATTACGCATAAGGGATAAAGGATATGAACAACGTGCTGAAACAGTTAGCTCTTCTGGCTCTGAATGCGGGCGCATACAGTGGGTATGCGTGGCAAAGTGCAGTGGGGAAGGCGCCCGCATTGTCATCGTATAATCCAGCAACAGGCTTACTGATCGCTGATGTTGCACGGTGCACATTGGACGATTATCAAGTGGTAATGGCACGTGCGACAGATGCATTTTTAACCTGGCGACAAACACCTGCTCCTCGTCGTGGCGAAATCATCCGTCAGATTGGCTTGGTGTTGCGAGAGAACAAAGATGCCTTAGGGTGTTTGGTCTCGCTTGAGATGGGCAAGTCCAAACAAGAAGGCGATGGTGAAGTTCAAGAAATGATTGATCTCGCAGACTTTGCCGTCGGTCAATCGCGCATGTTGTACGGTAAAACCATGCATTCAGAGCGTCCCCAACACCGCATGTATGAGCAATGGCACCCGCTGGGTATTGTGGGCGTCATTTCAGCCTTTAATTTCCCTGTTGCTGTGTGGGCCTGGAATGCGTTTATCGCCGCAATTTGTGGCAACGTGACAATCTGGAAACCTGCGGCTAAAACGCCGCTATGTGCCATTGCCGTGCACCGGTTGTGTGCGAGCGTGTTAAAACAAAACGATGCCCCGGCGATTTTTTCGCTCATTATCCCAGAGTCACATGCGGTGGCTGATGCGATGGTCGATGACTCGCGTATTCCTTTGTTGTCGTTTACCGGCTCGACGGCAGTGGGGAGAGGCGTTGCTGTACGCGTCGGCATGCGCCTTGGGCGGTCTATTTTAGAATTGGGCGGGAATAATGCAATTATTGTCGATGAAACGGCTGATTTGGCATTGGCTATTCCCGCGATTGTGTTTGGTGCTGTGGGCACAGCTGGGCAGCGATGCACCACGACACGTCGATTGTTTGTGCATGAGTCATTGATGGTTCCAGTGATGACGCGCTTGAAACAGGCGTATAAGCAAATCACCATCGGAGATCCGCTCGATCCGAAGCATCTCATGGGCCCTCTGATTGATAAGCAAGCCGTTATTCAGTATGAAAAAGCACTGCATCGTATTCGAGAGGCCGGGGGAGACATTGCGTTTGGTGGACGGGTTCTTGATCGCGCAGGGTATTTTGTAGAGCCGACTCTGGTGTGCGGATTAGACAATCAATCGCCCATTGTTCAAGAAGAAACATTTGCACCTATTTTATATGTGATGCCTTATTCATCGTTGGATGAGGCCATTGCACATCAAAATGCGGCCCCTCAGGGCTTATCATCTGCTTTGTTTACGCGAGATATTCAACGCGCGGAGCAGTACCTCAGCACACAGGGCAGTGATTGTGGAATTTCCAATATCAACATCGGCACGTCAGGCGCTGAAATTGGCGGGGCCTTTGGTGGTGAAAAGGAGACCGGTGGAGGGCGCGAGTCGGGCTCGGATGCATGGAAAGCGTATATGCGCCGACAAACAAACACAATCAATTGGGGCGATACGTTACCGTTGGCACAGGGGATCGTGTTTGTTTAGATGCGACTGTGGCCCCTTAGTACAAATGATGTTTAGATTTAATCTTGCATCGTATTAAATAAAATACGGTGAGAGTGGATGGACATCAAAAGACCAAAGCTTGCGAGAAACGTCACCATGGCGCTGCCTCCATAGCTGACAAGCGGGAGTGGGATGCCCACGACGGGTAGAATGCCCATGACCATCCCCATGTTGACAAAAGCGGAAAAAAAGAAGGTCATGCTTAAGCTCGCGGCTAGCAAGCGAGTGTAGGTGGTCTGTGCTTCTCGAGCGATATGTAAACTTCGAAGAGAGACCAATACAATTAAGAAGATGAGAATCAGGCTGCCAGCAAATCCAAACTCCTCCCCGCTGACCGCAAAAATAAAATCTGTCGCGTGCTCAGGTAAAAAATTCAAGTGAGATTGGCTGCCGGCCAGCCATCCTTTTCCAAATGCCCCCCCTGAGCCAATGGCAATTTTGGATTGAATGATGTGGTAGCCTGTGCCTAAGGGATCTTGTTCCGGATTGATCAAGGTAATGATGCGTTGCTTTTGATAACCATGCATGATGTGCCACATGAGCGGTGCAGCTAGGCCAACGGCCATGGTCAGTAATAAGACGATACGCATACGAATACCGGCTAAAAAGATGACACAAAGCCCGCTCATAGCCACCATGATCGCAGTGCCCAGATCGGGCTGTTTGGCAATGAGCAGTGTTGGGATGAAAATAAAAAGAGAAACCATTGTTAACGATTTTAAATCAATGGGAAGGGTTTTTCGATCCAGATACCAGGCGGCCATCATCGGCACCGCTAATTTCATGATCTCAGACGGTTGAAAACGAAAAAAGCCTAAATCAAGCCAACGCTGAGCCCCTTTTCCAATTTTACCCATGAGCATGACGGCGACCAAGAGTGCGAGCCCGATGGCGTATAGCCAAGGGGTCCATCGTTTGTATTTATGAGGAGGCACGAAGGCAAAAATAACCATTATACCTAACGCCAAGACCAGGCGTAACAGTTGGCGCATAATCATGCTGGTGTTTTCATTTGATGCGCTGTAGAGAATCAGCATGCCGAACAGAATGATGAGAAGCAATAAACCGAGCAACGGGATATCGATGTATAACGATTTTCCTGTGAGTCGGTACATGGGATTTTGCGAAGAGCGGTTCATGGTATGTTCTCGTTTTTCTTGAGGTCGAAATAAGCATCCAGTACTTGGCGAGCAACGTGAGAGGCCACCACATCATGCTCAACAATAACCGCGATAACCACTTCAGGTTTTTCAACAGGAGCAAACGCGATGAAAAGTGAATGATCGCGCAAGGCGTCTGGAACATGTTGATCACGTTTTTTTTCATCTTGGCTCATGCTAAAAACTTGAGCGGTGCCTGTTTTAGCAGCGACAGAATAGGGTGCATCCCGACCGAATCGATAACCCGTGCCCTCATTATTGGTGATGACGGCGTGCATCGCGTCAATAACAAGATCCCAATCTTCACTATTTTTCAACTGAACAGGATATTCTTCTAACGCTTTAAACAAAACTGTTTCCCCGTGCTCATCCAGTGATCGTCCCAATAGATGGGGTCGAAAGCGTCGTCCATGTTGGCTCAATGATGCGGTTGCGTTGGCCAATTGCAGGGGTGACGCAAGCATGAATCCTTGACCAATGGAAGTAATCAGCGTGTCGCCGGGGTACCATGGGAGGCCTTTGCTTTGACGTTTCCAATGAGGGCTTGGAACGAGTCCTGGGGCTTCTTCCTTTAAATCAACATGCGTCAATTGCCCAAAACCAAATTGAACCAACATGTCTTCAATGGCGCTAATTCCTATTTTATTGCCTAATTGATAAAAATACGTATCGCACGAGACGGTGATGGCACGTTTTAAGTTCATCACGCCATGCCCACCTCGCTTCCAGTCCCGATAGACGTGCGTCACACCAGGGAGTCGATACCAGCCCGGATCATAAATTTTTGTGTCCGGTGTGATAGCACCCTTCTCTAACCCGGCAATGGCGATAAATGGTTTTACAGGAGACGCCGGCGGGTAAAGACCCCTAACCGCTCGGTTGTAGAGCGGTTTGTCTTCGGCAAGTGTGAGTATTTGATAATCTTTATGACTGATCCCCATCACAAATAGATTGGGATCGTAGCTAGGGGAACTGACCATCGACAAAATATCGCCGTGAGCCGCACTCATGACAACGACGGCCCCACACTTGCCCTGCATGGCATCATGGGCCACCTGTTGTAAGCGTGCGTCGATGGTTAAGTGAAGATTGTTACCTGAAAGAGGTGCTTGCTTGCTGACGATTCGGAGGGTTCGACCACTTACATCCGTTTCAACTTGCTGATAGCCGACTTGACCATGCAACACGTCTTCATAAAATCGTTCAATCCCGACCTTACCCATAAAATTGGTCGCACGGTATTGCGTGCTGTTCACCTGTTTGAGCTCGTCTGCATTGATTCGCCCAACATATCCTAATAAATGAGCGGTAACTTCTCCGAGCGGGTAATAACGCATCAGCCGCGCTTTGATGCTGACCCCAGGAAATTGGTATTGATTGCTTGCAAAAACAGCCACATCCTCTTGGTTTAATTTAAGTTTAAGAGGGATAGGGACGTAACCGTGGTTTTGTTTACGCGTACGGTTAAAACTATCAATGTCATCGTCCGTGATGGAAGGCAATAACTGCTGTAATTCTTGGAGCGTTTGGCTTACATTTTTTACGCGCTCAGGGACAATTTCTAGTACATACACGGGGATGTTGTCAGCAAGGACCACACCATTTTTATCAAAAATAACGCCACGCGGAGGGGCTATGGGGGTAATGCTCATCTGGTTTTTGAGGGATAAAGTCGCAAATCGTTTGTATTCTGAAAATTGCAAATAGGCAAGACGGAGCACAAGGACCAGTGAGCAGACGATAATCATGGCCACCAAAAGACTTAAGCGAAAGTGATGCAGCTGTGATTCTGAGTGGTCACGAAGTACGGGTTGGTTCAAGCGCATGATTGACGAAAATTAAGTACGTTTTAGAAAGGCCTGCGCGCATAGTAACGTAAATTATCACTTATGATAAGGATGATTATGTAAGATGGACCATGCGCGGTAAAGTGTTTCGAGAAGCACGATGCGCGCAAGGGCATGGGGAAGCGTCAATGTCGACAACGACCAGCGCTCATGGCACTGTGCAAGTACGGCGGCAGCTAGACCTTCTGGGCCTCCGATGAGGAAACACAAGTGGCTTGAAACGTGCTGAACATGTTGTAATTTGCTGGCTAACGCTTCACTTGAGAATGTTTCCCCACCCTTATCCAGTGCGATAAGACGTGCATTGCTTGGTATTGCGGTGCGCATCAAGACCAGTTCTTTGTCTAAAATGCGGGATAACTCAGCGGATTTTCCTCGTTTGAATAAAGGAATCTCAATCAGCTGAACGTTCACACCATCTTGAAGACGCTTACTAAATTCTTGACAGGCTTCGTTTACCCAAGAGGGCATTTTATTGCCCATGGCAACTAACGTGATTTTAAGCATACAAAGCCATGTACTCTGGCTAGACGTTATCTTGCCAGAGTCCTTCGATATTGTAAAAAGCACGCGTCGCGGGTTGCATGACATGCACAACAAAATCGGCAAAGTCAACCAGCGCCCACTCACCCTCATCGAGGCCATGATTACCTATCGGAGGAAGACCCGCCGCTTTCATTTCAGCCATGACATTTTGTGCAATGGCGCGCACTTGACGCGACGAACGGCCGCTGCAAATGATCATGTAATCAGTGACGGTGGTCAGATGTCTCACGTCAATGACCGTAATATCGATCGCGTGGTTTTCATCAAGGGAATGAACAAGTGCATCAAGTCGTGCAGTTAAATCAGGCATATTACTCGTTGTATCCATTAAAAAACCAGAGATATTAACACAGCAGCGGCGCATAGGCAATTTGAAAGCAGCGCTTTTTTAGGAGAATAGTCTATAATTGGAACATTAGCTTTAATAATAGAGGTAAAAAATATGTGGACCCCAAAAGAAGTCACTCAAAAAGGTACCATAGAGCTCGTATCGCTAGAGGCCGCACCAACGCCAACGTTTGCAGCGGAATTTTCAGAAAAAATGGGCGATTATCTCCAACGGGCAGATGGCGGTTTAGCACGAATAGATAAGGCACTGGCTGATCCCGAGGTAGGAATGGCTCAACTCACGCGTTTATTTAACGAGATGACAGATATATCACCTGACGTGCGTGCGGTTGAGTTTAATCAGGTGATGAAGGCAAAGGATGTTGCTTCTTATGCAATGCAAGTCACTAAAGAGGCAGGAGAAGCTATTTTTAATGATGACCTCACCGACTTAAAACCTGAATTTATAAAACTATTTCCACACATAGAAGATATAAAGGCGTTATGCACTCAACAAGGAACTACCGTTGTTGACATGCTTTTAAAAGGGATCTCCGCATTGCATTCGCAATGCTTTGCCGATGAAATCACTAAAAACATAAACCCAGTTAGCTCAAACACCGGAACAAATGCGGATGTAGCTGAGGTTCACAAAATGGCCGCACTCTGTGCTACGTTACAAGGTGTTCAGGTATATATATCAAAAGACACGTTAAATTTAGCTCCAAAGAAAGTGATTTCTATTGAACAATTGCAACGCTCATTAGAAGAAATGAAAAATGATCTGTATGAATCCAGGCAGCTTTTAGAGAAGTATGCTGAAGTTGAATTTCAGGTCAGCAGCTCAGAGATGATGACATTCATCTCTGAGCATCCTAAACGAAAGCTCTATTTGGATACGCTGATTGACAATCCTGCTCTTCAAGCGAAATGCAGTAAATTTTTGGACGATTATAAGGTGCTAGACACGCAGGATAATATAATTAGTACAGCGTATGAGAGCGTGTTTGACCCGCATGAGGGGAATAAAAACGCCGTCACTTTAGAGAAATCAGACAAAGAACTGACTGATTCAAGGGAAAAAATAAGTCAGATTGAAATACTAACGATGCTCAAATTAATGGATGTTCTTAAAATAGTTGAAGCGGAACTCAATACTGCGATGGCCGGTTTGTTAGCATACAATGGTTTATTATTAGCATCTGATCCAGAGGATGAACGTCATGAACGGGCACAAATACATGAATCGATAGGGTTGCTCGTCGATCAACAAAAAAAATTAATGGAAATTATTCCGTCAATTAACACACAAAATATTTCTCAGAAAATTAGCGATTCAATAGCGATTATTTCATCGGTAAAAAATGCAGTTTCTGAAATAGGCCCATCTAAACCTACAGGACTCTTTGCTCCACTCATCAAGGTCATTAATAAGGTGGCAGAAAAAATTGTTGCGCTCTTTTCTCCTGCTGCGAGTCATATGGTTAGTTTAAAGCATGAGCGTAAAGAGATCATTGGGAAGATGCTAAATATGAAGGATTATTTAAAAATAATGCAACAAGATAATCCACTTGAAACAGAACATGACGCAGAACATGACGCAGCACAACACATAACATCGATGAAAGGAAACTAATCACGGGCATAGGGACACTGAAGGCTCTACCGGAATCGGCAATGCTGGGTCAAGACCCAGCATTGCTACATTACCGCTGTAGGTTGGGTCTTGACCCAACAATCGAAATTAGCTGGTGCTTCGAATGCGTTGCACTTCGAGGGCCAACGTTTTGAAGTAGTCATATGACATGTAAAAATTTCCTTGATCACCGATGCGATTACCCCAGGAGTTTCGTAAGGTCAGTAACCCTTTGTGTGAGCGACCTTGTTTGTCCAGGGCAACGGCCTCATCATCATATCCTGTGATGATCATCTCATGAGCACCCGGCTCGCCTTGTTCGTTGATGTCTTTGATAATTTCGGCGGAAAGAACCCAGCTGTCGTAGTTCGCATGGTGTTTACCAACCGCACCGGCGAGCCCCTGGTTTAGACCAAACAACAAGACGCCGAACGTTAAACGATCGCCGGCATCCAATGCAGCTTTTGTCGCTTGAAGGGTTGTGTTGGGATCTGTTTTATCGACGAAGACTTGATAGGCATCCAGCAAGGCTGACCAGCCTAGTTTTTCCTCCGGTAACGCTTCGCTGATGGCGTGAAACTCGGTTAGGGACATTTCTGTTTCTGGGGCAGCTGAACTATTCATCGGGTATTCGGTCAAACCGCCACACCCTTTTTCTCGTTGGTTTGTTTGGGTGACGACACCAAATGTTTGCATTTGATGCAAGACCATTGGCCCCATCGCGCCATCCCAGCCGCTTACGTTGTAGCCGTTGTTTTCCAAATAACGTCCCAATTGGAGTTGGCAGAGTTCACTGATGGTGTCGCCTTGATTTAGCGCTGCATCAATGGCTGCAACGGTAGCAAAGGTCGTGCATGTGCCATGAGGTCCTTGATCAAAGACCGGGACGTTACTCATACCTAATTGAACGCTTTTCGTGCTTCGCATCGTGAGCGTGTTGACGGGTTGTTCTTTTATGTCTTGAGCGCGCGCTTGAAGTTTCTCCCACGCGTTGTCAGAAAGCTTAATTTTCAATACGGTCACTGAGGCAGGTACGGACTGTGCGTTGAATGTTTTGAGCTCGCTGGTGGCCTGACGAGAGAGGGGCTGCACGATCGTTCCCATCAGTTGAATGTCTTGTTGTGCAAACGCACTGCCTGTGAATAACAGGGTAGTAGCGATCAAAAGGTGTACACGAATCATGAAGATGTCTCCGAGGGAAAGAAAGAGCGCAAAGTGTATCATATGGCTTAAAATAGCTCAACCTTGATCCGTCAATCGTCAAAAATCAGCCAAGTTACCTTTGCCTTCCAGCCACGTTTTACGATCGCCTGCGCGTTTTTTTGCGAGCATCATGTCCATGAGGGCCATGGTTTCAGGTTCATTGTCCAGCGTGAGTTGCACGAGTCGTCGTGTGTTGGGATCCATCGTGGTTTCGCGCAATTGCAGGGGATTCATCTCGCCTAACCCTTTGAACCGTTGAACATTTATTTTTGATTTGCTGGTTTGTGAGAGTTGCTTAATAATCATTTCTTTTTCTTCATCATCGAGCGCGTAATGGACGACTTTACCTGCGTCGATACGATAGAGAGGCGGCATGGCCACGTACACGTGCCCGGCTTTAATCAGCGGCTTAAAATGCCGTAAAAAAAGCGCGCACAAGAGGGTGGCAATGTGTGCACCGTCGGAGTCGGCATCCGCTAGAATGCAGAGCTTGCCGTAACGTAGACCGCTGATATCATCAGAGCCTGGGTCAACGCCGAGGGCTACGGAGATGTCATGAATTTCTTGTGAGGCAAGGACATGCGACGAGTCGACCTCCCAGGCATTTAAGATTTTGCCACGCAGCGGTAAAATGGCTTGGAAATCTTTGCTGCGTGCTTGTTTTGCAGAGCCTCCGGCGGAGTCTCCTTCAACCAAAAACAACTCCGATTGACTTAAATCTTGTTGCAAGCAGTCGGCTAATTTGCCAGGCAAGGCGGGGCCTTGGCTCACGCGTTTACGTGCAACTTGTTTGGCTTGACGCAAGCGTTTCTGAGCGCGCTCAATGGCCATTGATGCAATGAGTTCACCGGACGCACGATGGTGGTTTAACCACAGTGCAAACGCATCTTTGATGACATTACTGACAAAGGCAGCGGTTGATCGGGAGCTTAAGCGTTCTTTGGTTTGGCCTGCAAATTGGGGTTCTTTCATTTTGACTGATAAGACGTATTGGCATGGTTCCCAGAGATCATCTGCACTTAATTTAACGCCGCGTGGCAGGAGGTTTCTTAGTTCACAAAAGGTGGAGAAGGCCTCAAACAATCCCGAGCGTAAGCCGTTAACATGCGTGCCGCCTTGAATGGTTGGAATGAGGTTCACATAGCTTTCGTTTAACAGTGCGTTGGATGTATTGGTCCACGCGAGCGCCCACTCGACGGTTGCATCATTGGTTTTAAACTCACCGGTTAAGGGCTCTTCTGGAAGGTAATCATCGGGTAGGGATTGACGCAAGTAATCGCCCAGGCCTTTTTCAAAGCACCAGTGCATTGTTTCTTCCGTGAGCTTATTGACGAATGTCATGGACAAACCTGGACATAAAACCGCTTTTGCGCGAAGCAGGTGAATTAAGGGTTTAACGGCTATTTTCGTCGTATCAAAGTAATGTGCATTGGGCCAAAAATGAATGGTTGTCCCTGTGTCGCGTTTTTTTGTGACGCCGACTTCTTTGAGTTCGTGGATTTTAGCGCCTTGGGCAAAAGCTATTTGGTAAATGATGCCTTGACGCTTGATGGTGACATCGAGCCTGTCGGAGAGCGCGTTCACCACGGAGACGCCTACACCATGTAATCCGCCCGAAAAAGAGTAATTTTTGTCGGAAAATTTAGCGCCAGCATGCAAGCGCGTCATGATCACTTCCACACCACTTAACGCCAATTGAGGGTGTAAATCTACGGGCATTCCCCGACCATCATCCTCTACTTCAACAGAACCATCGAGATGCAACGTGACGAGAACACGGCTTGCAAATCCTGCAAGCACTTCATCGACGCTGTTATCGATGACTTCTTGTGCCAAATGATTAGGGCGTGTGGTGTCGGTGTACATCCCTGGACGCCGTTGAACAGGCTCCAGCCCACTTAATACCTCAATCGCTTCAGCCGTGTAGTGTTCAGACATGTTCAGGTCGCGCCAAAAGGGAAGAGGCACCAGTTTACCATTGCATCGGTTGCCCTGGAACAGGGCTGTATGGTAAAAGAGAAGATGATTGGGAATCTAGGTGTATCTATACCTTGAGCTTGAATGAGCAAAAAAATAAATACCGTGCCCTTGACGATTGGTTTAAAACCCCTCAAGGTCGCCACGTCGGAGAGGCCTTAGCCCGTCGACTTGTGGCTGTTCGTGATTTGTTGAGTGGAACAACGTTAGTGCAGCTTGGCATATGCGGGGATAATCCTTGGCTAGTCCCACTCATGTTTCGTCGTAAATGGCTTCTTACCCCTTGTTTGAATTCGCCAGAGGCATCCCTGATTGCCTCGCCGAATGGTTTACCTTTTGACCGAAATAGTGTTGATTGTGTGGTTGCTCCCTTGACCATGGAAGCGTTTGGACGAGACAAAAACCCACTGGATGAAATCGATCGCGTCTTAAAGCCAATGGGGTATGTTATTTTTTGGGGAGTGAATCCCATCAGCGTGTGGGGACTTGCATTACGAGTAGGGTATGTGCCTTTTTTTGGAGATAGCCGCGTTACGCTCACCTCGTCGCTTATTTTGAAACAAGCATTATTAAATCGAGGGTATCGTCAATGCATGCTAGAAACGTTTTATTATATTCCACCGGTGAAGCAATCATCATGGATTGATCGATTGGCCTTTTTAAATGAAATGGGGAAAATGATTTCCCCGTGTCCTGCTGGATTTTATTGTTTGATTGTGCAAAAAGTCCAACAGTGCACGCCCAATTGGCTGTTGCAAGCCAATGGACGTGGTTTATTGTTGCAAAGTCAAGCCGCCTGGTTAGCGAGTGCGAATTGGACGCATCGCCCCTGATTACGCCTCTTCATCCCAACTTAACGTCCCGCCCGCTTGGTATTCAATCACGCGCGTTTCAAAGAAATTTTTCTCTTTTTTCAAGTCAAGCATCTCGCTCATCCAAGGAAATGGATTTTCTGCACCGGGGTATTGCTCGGGTAGCCCAATTTGAATGAGTCGACGGTTGGCAATGAAATGCAGGTATTCTTCGAACATGTGTGCATTCATACCTAAGATCCCATTGGGCATGGTGTCCTTGGCATATTGATATTCCATTTCAACGCCATTTTTAATCAGCTCAATTATCTCTTGCTTGAAGGATGGCGTCCACAGATGAGGATTTTCGATTTTAATTTGGTTGATGACGTCAATGCCAAAATTCATGTGCATGGATTCATCGCGTAAAATATATTGAAATTGCTCTGATGTTCCAACCATTTTATTGCGGCGACCCATGGATAAAATTTGGGTAAACCCCACGTAGAAGAAAATGCCTTCAAAGACCACGTAAAAAGCAATCAGATCACGAAGCAAACGCTGGTCGTTTTCAGGCGTTCCTGTCTGGAATGCCGCGTCACCCAAACTTTGAGTAAATGGCAGTGCCCAGGCGGCTTTTGTAGCAACAGAGGGGATCTCCCGATACATATTGAATACTTCAGCTTCATCCATGCCTAAACTTTCAATAATGTATTGGTAAGCATGCGTGTGCAAGGCTTCTTCAAACGCTTGCCGCAGCAAATACTGACGGCATTCGGGGTTGGTGATGTGACGATAAACAGCCAGAACCAAGTTATTCGCAACCAACGAGTCTGCCGTTGAGAAAAAACCTAAATTACGTTTAATCACCAAACGCTCATCTTCGCTTAGCCCGGTGGGGCTATTCCACAAGGCAAGATCGGTGCTCATGCTAATTTCATTGGGCATCCAATGGTTGGCACAGGCTTTTAAATATTTATCCCACGCCCAGGGGTACTTAAAAGGCACCAACTGATTAAGGTCAGCGCGACAGTTAATGATTTTTTTATCGTCCACTTGGATGCGTCCGGCGCCCATGTCTAATAATTCAAGGCCGGTTGCCCCAAGGACAGGCGATATTTCGGATGGGTGTACCATGGTTGTCATTGACATAACTATTCTCCTTCTTATTGGCAGGCTTCGCAGTCAGGATCAAGAATGGAGCAGCTCATGGGCTCCTCAAGCTTGACCGCATTCAGCGCGCCATCAGTAACGGTTGATTTTTCTGCGTTCGTTGCACCTAAGCTCCGCAGGTAATAGGTTGTTTTTAATCCGCGAGTCCACGCTAGGCGATAGAGGTCATCTAATTTTTTTCCGGAAGGCTTGGCCATGTAAATATTCAGCGATTGCGCTTGATCCAGCCACTTTTGTCGTCGAGAGGCCGCCTCAATCAACCAGGTCGGTGACATTTCAAACGCCGTGGCGTAGCGAGCTTTAAGTTTAGCAGGAACTCGACTGATGGGTTCTACACTGCCGTTGAAGTATTTTAGATCATTGATCATCACTTCGTCCCACAAATTCAAGGCTTTCAAGTCAGCCACTAAATAAGGGTTTACGACGGTAAATTCGCCAGAGAGGTTCGATTTGACGTAGAGATTTTGGTACGTTGGTTCAATGGATTGTGATACCGCGCAAATATTTGAAATGGTTGCTGTCGGTGCAATGGCCATCAAGTTGGAATTGCGCATGCCTTGGGTGCGAACTTTGATGCGCAGGGCTTCCCAGTCCAACTGCTGAGAACGATCTTGTTCTAATGATTGACCGCGTGCTTGCTGCAAGAGATTGATGGAATCAATGGGAAGGATCCCTTTGCTCCATAATGACCCTTCATAGCTGGAGTATTTACCGCGCTCTTTGGCGAGCTCACACGATGCGTCAATGGCGTAATAGCTGATTAGCTCCATGGATGTGTCAGCAAACGCGACAGCAGCATCTGACGCGTAGTCGATATCGAGGCAATATAACGCATCCTGAAAGCCCATGAGACCTAAACCAATGGGGCGATGCTTGAGGTTAGAGTTTCGTGCTTGTGGCACAGAATAATAGTTAATGTCGATGACGTTATCCAACATACGAATGGCGGTTTGAACCGTTCGCTTCAATTTGGCTTCATCTAATTTTCCATCCTTAATGTGGGCGGGCAAATTGATGCTGCCTAAATTACATACAGCAATCTCATCCAACGATGTATTGAGGGTTATCTCTGTGCATAAGTTAGAGCTGTGAATCACGCCAGTATGTTGTTGCGGTGATCGTACATTACAGGCATCTTTAAAGGTCAGCCAAGGATGGCCTGTTTCAAACAACATGGAGAGCATTTTTCGCCACAATTTGATGGCAGGGACCGTTTTGACGTTGTGGATTTTGCCTTGTTCTGCTTGGTGTTCATAATCCAGATACAAGGTTTCAAAGGCTTTGCCGTAGCTATCGTGCAAGCCAGGCACTTCCTCCGGGGAGAAGAGCGTCCAGTTCGCTTCTGCATGCACGCGTTTCATAAATAAGTCAGGGATCCATAAGGCCGTGTTCATGTCATGGGTGCGTCGTCTGTCGTCGCCTGTATTTTTACGAAGCTCAAGAAACTCTTCGACATCCCGGTGCCAGCATTCGAGGTAAGCACACACGGCGCCCTTACGCTTACCACCCTGATTCACAGCGACTGCTGTTGCATCAGCAACGTTCAGGAAGGGCACAATGCCTTGTGAGCGACCGTTCGTGCCTTTGATGTGTGATCCCATGGCGCGAACAGAGGTCCAGTCGTTTCCAAGGCCACCTGCAAATTTGGAGAGCAAGGCATTGTCTTTGATCGCACTGTAGATGCCGTCTAAATTATCTGGAATCGTCGTTAAATAGCAGCTTGAAAGCTGCGGGCGAACAGTCCCTGCGTTGAATAACGTGGGTGTTGAAGACATGTAATCAAACGAGGAGAGAAGCGTATAAAATTCAATGGCTTTTTCTTCTTTGTTCCCTTCGCGGACAGCAAGCCCCATGGCCACACGCATGAAAAAAGCTTGTGGAAGCTCATAACGCGCGCCTTTTTCATGGATAAAATAGCGGTCGTAGAGGGTTTGTAAACTTAAATAAGTAAATTGCATGTCACGTTGAGGTAACAACGCCTGGCCGAGTTTATCTAGATTAAACCCGCTGAGGAGGGGGTCGAGCATGCCTTGCTTGATGCCATGAGCAATGTAGGTTTTAAAGTAAGCCGGATACAGTGAGGACATCTCATCAAAAGTCGCATCTTGTCGAAGGCGTAAATGACTGAGTGCTTCTGTGCGCATGCTGTCGAGTAATAAACGTGCGCTAACATAAGAGTAATTGGGCTCTCGTTCAACCATGGCACGGGCAGACATGATGAGGGATTTATGAACATCACTGAGCTTGGCTTGATTAAATAGGTTACGTAACGCATCTTTGATGACAAGGTCTGTTTCAACATGGCTTAATTCACGGCACGCTTCATCAACAATGGTTTGAACACGTTCCAGATCAAGGGGTTTTAATTCGCCATTGGGATGAGTAATCAAGAGAACTTTAGGATCGTGTGCTATCTTTTGAATCTCGGTCTCGCGTGCTTTGCGCCGTTCTTCTCTATAGAGCACATAGGCGCGAGCTACTTTGTACTGCCCATTGCGCATGAGTGCAAGCTCGACTTGATCTTGAATGTCTTCGATGTGGATTGTACCGCCGGTGGGCAGGCGTCGTTGGCACGCGTGCGTCATTTGTCGTGTTATTTCATCAATTTGTTGGTAAATACGGTTGGAGCTCGCCGCGTTCCCCCCTTCAACAGCAATAAATGCCTTCGTGAGGGCCACTTTTATTTTACTCTCATCGTAGCGCACCACTTTGCCATTACGCTTAATGGTCTTGAGCAAGCCAGGAAGATGTGTGGTGAATTCTAGGTTGTTTGTTTGCAATGCATCATGCACGGGTTCAATAATCTCTGACATGGTTTCTCCACGGACGGTGTATGTTGTTAGTAAGAGTACCAGAAAAAAAGGATGTAACACAACATATAGCTATTATTACACTCGCCCATAACTACATAGTGTGTTTTATAAAAATAACAAGAGCATAAGTCTGGGGATATGCTGTGGATAATATGTGTGATTAATGTGAATCATGACCGAGGGGTTTTATGACAATCGCGTCACTGACATCAGAAAAACCATGTGCGTTGAGTTGGAACGCGCCCATGTGGGCATACAATTGGCTCGAACTGCCCCCATCAAGATTGAGGGCATCAACGCAATACAACGGAAACGATTTCATGAGACCAGCTAATGCGGTGGTTGTCATGGGTGCGTGATCAGTGACCAACATAATCAAGCGGCCATCGTGTGTGATGCCTAGCGCGGTACGTTCAGCATGGCCTGGCTTGAGCGGGGGGATGGTTCCTTTGACCAATAAACGTGGGCCACTTTGTACAGCAAAATCGATGGATTGGTCTGGGCTGTAATGGGAAAAACCAGATAAATGAGGCACATGGTCTAATACATAAAAAATACCCCACCAACTGATCTGCTTCAATGGGCTGTATTGGTGATGATGACCGATACGTAGGCCCAGTGGGTGGTAATTTTTATCAAAGAAGCCACCATTGATTGCAATGAGTGCTTGAGCGCGATGCGCGAATTGATCAACCGATGCCTGCGATCGGTTGATCTC
>CANISA010000006.1 GCA_947470005.1 Legionellaceae bacterium
GATCACCTATTCCTGTTTTTTAGGGAAAAGTGATCACGATCAGGCGATAATAGGTGATCACGATCAAACGAGAATCACTGATCACGGTAGAACAAGAATGAGTGATCACGATAGGCAAGAATACCCACTGTTGTGCCTATTCAAAACAAAGTGATTGCAATTAATCAGTAAGAATTTAGTGGAGAGGAGAAATATGGATCTTTACAGCAACATTAGGACTTGATCTTCATGCCAAGCATGTCTTTCACTATTTGGTGATCGATTTTACCGAAAAAGTTGGCTAAATCGACATCAATTACAACCCCCACCTCTTCCTTGTCTAAATGTTCCCTCAGATCTTTCACCGCATCGTGACAACTCCGTTTTGGGCGAAACCCATACGAAAAGTCGAAAAATAGTGGTTCATAGATACTTTCAAGAATATTTTGCATCCTTTTCTGTACCAGTTTATCTTCGAAATTACTGATGCCAAGCGGTCTTGTCGCGCCTTTCTTACCTTCTTTGGGTATCCGTACTTCACGTACAGGCCCCGGTCGGTACGCCATGCGCTTCATCCGTGCAATCAGATCTTCTAGATTTGCTGTTAGGTTTTCACCGTACATCGTCTTATTAATTTGGTCTACTCCAACCGCTTTTCGTCCGTCCAGTCGGTCAAAGCAGCGGCTTAACGATTCCACATTCATCTGATGCATCAAACTATGATACACCTGATGTGGATTGTTAGCCGATAACCACGCTATCTCTGCTAATGCAGTATCCGTGTTTACCTGAGATTCTGGTGCTCTCATCACGTTTCCTCAACAAAGGCAAAATTACCCATCGGCCTTCCCCATGTGCTTGGTTTTCCCGAGCTCGGAGTACTATGCCTCATCTGACTCCCTAGCTTTTAATTTTCGCCATCTCAACTCTCTCGCTATTACACTTGTCGGTTGATACTCACATCCTTGCGAGAGCGGCTAGGGTCTCCCACGTTTACACTATCGCTTTCGTTGCACGCCATGCTCTCAGACTCCGGGAGTGGTGAATGATTCGAACCGATTTATTGTCTCATCCACTGTTGCCTTCAGATACTTAGAGACCCTGGGCCACTCCTCAATCACATTTAACGGAGCTCAATCACTTCAACCTTGCGGCTTACGGCTTACAACTTCCTTTGCCTACGCTTAACCTTATGTGTTACCACATATGGCCCAAGGCTAAGTACGAAATGCGCTCGGTCGCGCTTTCCCGGTAGCACTTTCAGCTACTAGCGGTGGTGCACTTTCGTGGCGCACCTAAGTCAATGCCAGCATTAAGTTGCATTGATTATTAAAATTATGGAATTTTTTTGATACAATATATCTCTTCATAAAATTATCTAGAAATCAATCCACAATGAAAACAACAAATAAACACATAAATCCTCGAATGGCCCGTCCTACTATTGACTTAAACATCGATGCTGAAATGAGAGAGATTGAGGCAATCAAAATTACCATTACACAATGCTTAGCGGCGTCAAGCACTATAAAATCCCCCGTATCAGTTACGAGCAGCTCGTTATTTAGTCCAAAGGAATCACTTCTAAAACCAACATTCAGTGAATACAGCCCTACGTCTCCTGTACAGCGTAAGCATCTAGATCCAATAAACCCATGTACTTCTCCCGTTCAAAATAAAAGCAAATTATTTGCAGATAGCCCGCCGAAGTCCAAACGATCCCCTGAAAAACACAAAAAATTTGAAGCAGATGGACCCTACTCGCCCATGGGACCGGGTCATCGCTGATAGCTTCAATGCCTCAACCATTCAACGCGCAAGCGCCTGAATAAATGTCCACTCTTCTAGGCTCACCGGCAAAATAGACAATCGATTTCCTTTTCGCAATAACAGCATGTTGTTTAGCTCGGGGTGTTGCTTCAGTACCTCGAGTGCAATCAGGTGTGAAAACTTCCTCTTAAAACGCACATCGACCATGCACCAGCGAGGATTTTCTGGTGTACTCTTTGGATCAGGATGCTCGCTGTGCGGATCAAAGGCCGTGTAATCTGGATAGGCCGCACTTGCGACTTCGGCTACTCCGATAATGCCTGGCGGGTTGCAATTTGAGTGGTAGAAAAAGACCTGATCGCCGATATGCATTCCATCACGCATAAAATTACGCGCTTGATAGTTGCGAACCCCATCCCATGAGCTGGTTTGATTAGGGGCACGTTGTAAATCATCGATACTAAAACACGACGGTTCGGATTTCATTAGCCAGTGATTCATTTGTCAGACTCATTCCTAAAAGAGTAAAATCGTAACACGTGTTACAGGTAAGATCATGTACCCTCTGTGGGATCACCGAATGAGCATTATCGCGCTGTCAGCCTTTCAAGATAACTACATCTGGGCGATTGTAAACCCAGACACCAAAACCATGACGTGTGTGGATCCAGGGGATGCTGAGCCCGTGTTATCTTATGCGACTAAACAGGGCCTGAAACTCACTAACATTCTCATCACACATCATCACGATGACCACCTCGCGGGTGTTCCTGCCCTACTGCAGCACGCCCCAGATTGCCACGTGTATGGACCCGAAGAACAACGCATCTTACCTTTTTGCAGCATGATTGATTGTAATAAAATGATTGTCATTGAAGACAATAGGTTTCATGTGTTGAATTGTCCTGGGCACACACGCTCTCATGTGTGTTACTACGAACCTAAAAAAAGATGGTTATTTTGTGGTGATACTTTATTCTCAGCGGGTTGTGGTCGGGTTTTTGATGGAACGATCGAGCAATTATACCAGTCGTTGCAACTCATAAAAAATCTTCCGAGTCGTACTGAACTGTACTGTGGGCATGAATACACCCGAAAAAATCTACGTTTTGCGGCCCAAATTGAACCCAACAACGCCGAAATTAAAGCCTATGCGCTCTGGTTAGGCGCTCATCCAAACCAGTGTTCATTACCAACAACGGTTGCACAAGAGAAAAAAATCAATCCATTTTTTCACACAGACGCTACTGCCCTCCATGCGTTTGCGAACACGCATGGCATTAACCCGTTGAACGAGCTCGCCGTCTTTAAACAATTACGTTCAGAAAAAGATAGATTTAATTAACGCCCGGTCATGACTGGCCAAGCTCATCTTCAAACCCAAAATATCGAAGATCTTTGATGCGCTGAGGGTACAAAATACCATCCAAATGATCGCATTCATGCTGCACAACGCGCGCATGAAAACCTTCTGCTATTCGGGTAATCAACTGGCCTGTTTGGTCATACCCACTGTATTCAATTTTAGTGTAACGAGAAACCAACCCTCGTAACCCAGGCACACTTAAACAACCCTCCCAACCATCAATCATCTCGTCCGACAACGCGTTGATCGTTGGATTAATCAACACCGTAAAAGGCACCGCCAATTCATCAGGATATCTTACGTTGTCTTCAAAGCCAAACAAGATAACACGTCGATTACAGCCTATCTGAGGCGCCGCAATTCCAACGCCACCTTCCTGAAGCATCGTATCTTGCATATCGCGCAAGAGCGGCTCAAGAAAGGCCAAATCTGGGTTCGATGGGTTATCCAGCGGCAACGATGGCGTACCTAATATTCGATGCCCCATTTTTAAAACGTGTTTGATCGACATCGGTTGTCACCCCTAACCCTTGTTACCGTCAACGGGGTAACCGTGTTGGCTCCAGGCCGCAATTCCACCTTCTAAATTATAGATTTCCAAGGAAGGTGCTTCAATCAATAATTTGTTGCAGGCATTCAAGCTACGTTTCCCTAAACGACAGTGTAAAACAAGTTTACAGCCATCCGTTGGAGGGAGTTTATTTTTCGTCAAGGTGGCTAACGGGATCAATGTGGCACCTGATATGCGCTCTGCTTCATGCTCAGCGGGCTCTCTGACATCGATGAGGATAGCTTCTTTATTATCCAGCCATCGCTTGAGCGTTGACGCATCGATTGTTTTTATTGGCATGGAGATCTCCTTAAAATAAGATCATAATCTTATCTTATTCGTGCTAATTTGTCACCGCGTGAAGGCATGAAGTGAACGGCAGCCCAATCCAGCGCGTGGTCAAGCATCTGAAGATCCACCTCCATGGTGTAAGCTTGTTCATGGCAATGAGGTTTGGCAATCTCATCAAGCAATACAAAGCGAGCACGTTGCTGAACTGTTTTTTTATCGAGTAAAAGCCGTTGCTGGAAGGCTTTTTTATCTTGAAATGCCGACGTTTGCAAAGGCAACCCATAATCAATCAACAAGTCTTGAATCGTAACCAAGGCTTCTTTAGGAAGCCAGCCACATTGCACGGACAAATAACTTTCAACCAGCATCCCAATTGCAACCGCCTCACCATGACTCATCTGAAAATGTTCAATTGCTTCAATGGCGTGCCCAATGGTATGACCAAAATTCAATAATTGCCGGATCCCCTGCTCTTGCTCATCTTGTTCTACGATGGTTTTTTTAATCAAACAACTGGCATGAATCATCTCCATCAAAAAAACCGCGTCTCGCTGCTTGATTTTATCCGACTGCCGCTGTAATTGGCCGAACATCTCGGCATCTGCAATCAAGCTATGCTTGAGCATTTCTGCCATGCCATTTCGCCATTCTTTGTCAGGGAGAGTCGTTAACATCGCCGTATCCATGAATACCGCATAGGGCTGTGTGAAGGTTCCTATTAAATTTTTTCCCTGTGGCGTATTAACCCCTGTTTTTCCTCCAATGCTTGCGTCGACCATGGCCAACAGCGTCGTCGGAATATAAATCACCGGCACCCCACGGCAGTACGTCGCGCCAAGAAAACCAACCAAATCCAGGACCACACCCCCACCCAATGCAATAAGGCACGTATCTCGCCCGCATTGCTTCAACAGTAATTCATCTTCTAATTGCTGTTTAGTCTCGCGCGTTTTATTGATCTCACCCGCAGGAAAATCCAGCAACTCAACGTGCAACCCTTGCTTCTGCAACGATTGTTGCAGATTTTTGGCATGTGAGTGAAGCAGATGACTATCCGTGATAATCACCGTGCGTCGACCCAATTGCGTGCAACACGCATGAAGTAAGTTTGTCTCTAATACCTGTGGGCCGATGTAAATCTCATACGGTATAGACGCCTGAATCGTTAGGATTTTCATGACGCTTATTTCACACAACGATTCATAAGCAACGCATCGACCAACACCAACGCAGTCATCGCGTCAACAACAGGCACCGCACGTATGGCCACACACGGATCATGTCGTGACCCTTCAGGTAGCTTAAAGACGGCAGGTGCTCCCGTTAAATCCAGGGTTTGTTGTGGCCGTTGTATGCTTGAGGTCGGTTTAAACGCAACGCGCCCCGATAAGGGCATCCCGGTGGATATTCCGCCCAGCGTTCCGCCCGCATGATTTGTTTGTGTTTGAATGGTTTGTTGTGTCGCCACAAACTGATCATTATGTGCAGACCCTGACATCTGCGATGCATCAAACCCTTCACCGATTTCAAACCCTTTACTTGCGGGTAAACTGAGCATTGCCTTGGCTAAATTGGCCTCAAGTTTTTCATAAATAGGATCACCTAAGCCCATGGGAAGTCCCGTGGCCATAAATTGCACGATACCGCCGACGGAGTCGCCGGCCTCTTTCGCTGCTGATATATTTTTCATCATCAGCGCTGATGCGACCGGGTCAGGACAAAAAAGTGGGCTTGCATAAGTGATGAGCCTCAATTGCTCTAGATCAGACGCGGACACCAGGGCATGGGTCTCTCCAACAGACGCCAAATAGGCACAGGTTCGAATAGAAAAACCATGAAGTATTTTTTTGGCAACTGCACCTGCGGCAACGCGACAGACCGTCTCTCGGGCCGATGCACGCCCTCCACCTCGATAATCATACACGCCATATTTCGTGATATACGTTAAATTAGCATGTCCTGGGCGCAGTAAGTGTTTGATGGGTTCGTATTTAGCTGAATCGGCGTCTTGATTCATGATGACAATTGAAATCGGTGTGCCTGTTGTTTGTCCTTCAAACACACCGGAGTAAATTTCCGCTTGATCAGGCTCTTGGCGTGGGCTCGTATGCTCATTTCGACCCGGCGCCCGAAACGCTAGCTCTTGGTTAATGTCTTCATCCGATAACGCGATACCCGCAGGGCAACCATCGATGACAACGCCCATTGCTTTGCCATGAGACTCACCCCACGTCGTCATTCGAAAAAGATTACCAAATGAATTGCTTGCCATGCTGTCTCTCTCATCAAACTCAATACATGAATTAAGCCCGTGCCTTTCTCTTCATTGCCACCTGGTAGGCCAGCAAAGTAGCCGCCGCACACGCGTCCCACGTAAAAACCGCGGCTCGTTTCTGGCCTCTCTCTTTTAAACGGTGAACCAACGTATCATCCTCGATTAAACGCATCATGGCTTCGGCAATCAAGACTGGTTCACGTGGATCAACAAGGAGTGCCGCATCACCGGCCACCTCAGGAATCGACGTGGTGTTTGAAGCAATGACCGGGCAACCTGCGGCAAACGCCTCCAAGACCGGTAAACCAAACCCCTCATACAACGAAAGAAAGGTCAACGCACGTGCGCTGTGCAGTAACGCCATGACATCATCCTGTGGCACGTAGTCTAGCCAACGCACGGTCCCTTCATGTTCTCGTTGCCTTAACCTCGGCAGCAACGCCAGAACACCCCACCCATTACGACCCACAACAACCAGTGGATGGCGCTTTTGCACAGGCAGTGGAAGTTGCGCGTGCGCATCGAGCAACGTCTCTAGATTTTTACGTGGCTGTAGGGTTCCAATGAAAAGAAAAAAACCAGACGACAACGCATAACGCCGCAGCACCGCCTCTCGCGCGAGTTCAGGCACGATGGAAAAATAACAGGGATCGACGCCCAATGGCGTCACCGAAATCTTATCCGATGAGATGCCAAAATGGGTCATCAAATCGCGCCGGCTGTGTTCTGAAATGGTAATAAGGTGATCAGCTGACAAAATACTGCGCTTAAACAACCAATTTTTCAACGGACGCAAATCCGCGGAAACCCACTCCGGGTGAATAAAGGGAATCAAGTCCATCACCGTAGCCACGACCGGAACATGGCGTAACAGTGGAATATAATGATCCGTTGCATGAAATAAATCGCTCGCGCAATCAATACGACGCCGAAACAACGCCGCTTGAACTAAATGAACGGACACACGCGAGGCAAGTACACCCGGCACACCACAAGGCAAATCCGGTGAATTATTTCCGAACGCAAACGGTGCTATCTGAGCCTCTCCCTGGGTCAATCGTCGTGAAAGAGCCTCATGAAGTGCTTGTGTATAAACGCCAATCCCATCCAGGTGCCCGTCCGTTACCCCTCGCGCCCAAGCGGTTACTCCATACCCTAGCCGCCGCGGATGGTTTATCATCACGGACACCTTGCCGTAAACATATCCGTTAACGTTTGCAACAGGGGTATCGAGGGTACCTGACCGATTAATTCACGTAGCAAATGATTATCCCCACGCAACACCGGTATGTCATTCGCCCGGACAAAAGCAGGGTTCACGCGTACATCAATCGTATAGCCCGCGAGATCATTCATTTGCGCAATAATTGCGCGAAGCGACGTCGCTCGACCGCTGCACACGTTGACTTTCATGCCACTCACGTTTGACTCAAGTAACGCAAGATAAGCCGATACCACCTCACGCACATCTGAAAAATCACGGCTTATGTCTAAATTACCCAACTCAATCACCGGCGCTTGCCGCGCAAAATGACCCACAATTTTAGGAATTAAGAAGCGTTCATCTTGGCCAACACCGGTGTAATTAAACGGGCGCGTGATGACCATGGGTAAACGCTCGAACCAAGGATTTACCATGTGTTCCATCACTAACTTACTGCACGCGTAATGATTCACCGGTGCCGGCATCACGTGCTCATTAATCAAGTCAATCGCAGGTGAACCATAGATATTTGCGCTGCTGGCAATAAGCACCCGTGTTGGCGGCTTTTTTAACGCATCGATTGCTTCCAACACATGCAATGTACCAAACACATTCACCCGATAGAACGCCTCTAAATCCGCATCCCCCACAAACGATAGGGCGGCCAAATGAATCACCCAATCAGGCGCAGCCCGCGCGACGACCACCCTGACGGCCTCTTTATCCGTAATATCACAATCCAGCGGCACCACGTTGATGCCTCGCGCAGCAAGGGCCTCGGCCATCACACACCCAGTGAATCCTGTTGATCCTGTCAGTAACGCTGTTGGCATATCATGCCTCTTCTGCTCTCATTAAAAGGTGTCACCGCATTGATTCCGGCGTAAGTCCGCATCCACCATCATCTTACACAACTCTTCCAAGGTGATTTTCGCTTCCCATCCTAATTCACGATTGGCTTTTTCAGGATTGCCAATCAGCAACTCAACCTCAGCCGGACGATAAAACGTTGGATTCACGCGCACCATGACCGCGCCACTCTCTGCATCCAGCCCCTCTTCTTCAACGTCAGATCCACGCCACTCAATGTCCATGTTGACGGCTTGAAACGCCAACGTAACAAAATCACGGACAGACTCCGTTCGGTTTGTTGCGAGCACGTAGGTATCTGGTTTATCCGCTTGCAACATCCGCCACATACCCTCAACATACTCTTTAGCAAACCCCCAATCGCGCTTCGCATCCAGGTTGCCCAACTCAAGCATGGATTGCTTGCCTAGCTTTATTTTAGCCACCGAATCCACGATCTTACGCGTCACAAATTCACGTCCACGCAGAGGTGACTCATGATTAAATAAAATGCCGCTGCTCGCAAAAAGCCCATACGACTCACGGTAATTGATCGTCATCCAATGCGCATAAAGCTTCGCTACGCCATAAGGGCTTCGTGGATAAAATGGCGTGCTTTCTGTTTGAGGGATAGCCTGAACTTTGCCAAACATCTCAGACGTAGAGGCTTGATAAAAGCGAATAGACGGGTTGACAATGCGAATGGCCTCCAACAAATGAACGACCCCAACACCGGTGATTTCAGCGGTGGTTATCGGCTGTTCAAACGAGACCCCCACAAAACTTTGAGCCGCAAGATTGTATACTTCCAGCGCACAGGTGTTTTGCAGCAAACGAATACTGGCGGAGAGATCAGTCAAATCATATTCAACCAAGTGAAGGTTAGGGTGATTCTCAATACCTAACTCTTTAATACGCCAAAAATTAACCGAGCTGGTTCGGCGGTACGTGCCAAAAACCATGTAGCCTTTGCTTAACAATAATTCGGCTAAATAGGCACCATCTTGCCCTGTAATTCCCGTTATGACTGCACGTCGCACAACTTCCCCTCCTTTATGATTATTTTAGGCTCAAGCCAACACGTTCCAGCAAAATGCCGTTTATTCACGTTAATTACATTAAACATGAAGGCTAAGTCTCGCCACTCGTAATTAGCAGACAAATGGGTGTCCGCATCCACCAACGCCGTTTGGATAGAATAAGACCCTACCCCTAAATTGGCTTGAAAGGCGATACAAAACTCATACTCCTCATGAAGTCGCGGAGTTTTAATGACTTGCGCTGTATGCCAGGTGTTTGTTCCGTACATGTCTTGGCCTAAGCGATCTTTAATACCATAGCCAAGCACAAGCCAGTCAATGGGCTCAAATATTTTTACGCGCACACGGAGTTCAACGGCATCGCCCACACCAATCGTGTCCACGCTCTCCCCTCGACTGTTATGCATGGCGATCGATTGCACGCGAGCCTCCCCTGTCCCGGAGGAGGTTTGCAACTTGCCATTGTCCAGTTGTTGCACCTGAATGGTGTTGCTTTCTTTTTCGGCAATGAGTGCATTATAGTAATCAAACACGGCTTCTGGAGAGCCATCCTTAATAACCCCGCCTTGCTGCAGCAATAAAGCACGGCTGCATAACCCCTGAATAGCATTTCGGTCGTGCGAGACGATCAGCAGCGTCGTGCCCTCCGCTTGAAATTCACGAATACGATTAAAGCTTTTGTGCTGAAAATAAGCATCACCTACGGACAAGGCTTCATCAATAATTAAAAGCTCAGGGCGAGAGGCCGTGGCCAGCGCAAAGGCCACACGCATTTGCATCCCACTGCTATACGTCCGCATGGGCTCATCAAAATACGTTCCAATTTCAGCAAACGCTTCCACTTGCGGCATCGTTTTCTGGATTTCTGCTTCGCTGAACCCCATAAGGCCCGCCGCGTGAACCACGTTTTGTCGCCCCGTCAGTTCGGAACTAAATCCCATGCCTAACTCTAAAATGGCCGCAATCCGCCCATGAACAACAACGTTCCCTTCCGTTGGCTGTAAGGTACCGGTGATCATCTTTAATAGCGTGCTTTTCCCTGCGCCATTTTGACCCACAAGAGCAATGGACTCTCCTGCCCTGATCGAAAAATTAATATGACGCAGAATCCAATGTTCTTCTTTTGGCTTAAACCAGGCACCAAACCAACGGGCTACGCGATGCCACTCTGAAGCGTAGGAGCGATATGATTTACCTAAATTCGTTACTCGCAATAAACTCATAACACATCCACCATTTCTGGGCTCGCTCGCCGAAAAATAAATAACCCAAGCCCCAACAGAAGGCATGACAGAAGCGCCATTTCCAGCAAGTGTGAACCATTTGGCGTACGATGATACAAAAATAAATCTTGATACCCTTGAACAAGAGGGTAGAGTGGGTTGTAACTCAAAAAGTGCTGAAATTTCTCAGGAATAATCGTGAGAGGATAGACAATAGGTGTTGCCCAAAAAAACAACTGCAACAAAATTGGAACAAGGTGTGTGATGTCGCGAATAAATACATTCAGCACACCTAAAATAAGACCTACCCCCAAGGAGAAAGCCACAAGCGCCAAGGTCAATACAGGCAACCACAGCAACTGCAACGAAGGATAATGTCCGAGCAAAGAAAAAATCAGCAAAATAGCAATAAACAACATGACATTATTCAGCAGGGCTGCACCCACAACAATGGTGGGCAACGTGATGCGTGGAAATTGCATTTTTTTCATAAGGTTCGCCTGCTCAATAAACAAACTTAAACAGCGCGTGACAATTTCGTTAAATAACGTCCACGCAAGCGTCCCGCTCATCAAATAAAGCGCATACGCGTAACGATTATCAATGTTAGGCAACTTAGCCCCCATGACCGTTGACAAGATCAAGGCATAAATCAACACCTGTGACAACGGCTGGAGGATCATCCAAAAGCCACCCAGCCTGCTGCGAACAAATTTAATTTTAAATTCATTAACGATGGAACTTACAATAAAACCGCGGTAACGCCAAAGCGCGTTAAGTAATCCGAACATCTAATACCCCTGGTGATTTACACCTCGACACGCCCATAATTATCTTCAAATCGAACAATGTCATCTTCGCCCAAATACTCGCCACTTTGCACCTCAATCATCACGAGCGGAAGCAGGCCTGGGTTCTCCAAGCGGTGCCTATTGCCAGCGGGAATATAGGTGGACTCGTTGATGCCGACAAGAAATGCCCGATCCCCATTCACGACTTGGGCCATCCCTTGAACAACAATCCAATGCTCACTCCGATGATGGTGCATCTGCAGACTAAGGCTAGCACCTGGCTTCACTTCAATTCGTTTAATTTTGAAGCGTTCCCCTTCTTCCAACACCGTGTATGTTCCCCAAGGGCGATGCACCGTACGGTGCAGCTTGTGCACTTGATGTCCTTGTGCTTTTAGTCGCTCGTACACGTGCTTCACGTCCTGCACACATTCTTTATTGGCGACTAATAATGCATCAGGCGTATCAATAATAATCAGATTATCAACACCCACGGCACCGACAAGGCGATCACGACTATGGATGGTGCAATTGACCGTGTCGTTCAACACGACCTCACCCACCACACGATTCCCTTGAGCGTCAGGCTCAGAGAGATCGCCCAACGCGCCCCAAGAACCGATATCACTCCATCCCATTGAGCAAGGCACAACCGCGAGCGCTGGAGAAAATTCAGCGCCTTGCACAGACAAAGGCTCCATGACCGCATAATCAAAGGAGACCTCGGGCACTTGACCAAAACAAACCGAATCAAGATCAATACGCGTGTTGTTCGCCGTCTGGCTCGTTGTTGATGCATCAAAACACACCAAGGACGTTGCCAAAATCTCAGGACAAACGCGTGCCATTTTTTCAAGCACGCTGCCCGCTGTGAAACAAAACATGCCGGCGTTCCAAAGGTAATTCCCCGACTCCACGTACGCCTGGGCGCACGATAAGCTAGGTTTTTCCACAAAACGTTGCACACGAAACCCTGCGGGGACCAATGCATCTTGATTAAGACCCATCGGTGATAGAGGATCCACCTCAATGTAGCCAAATCCGGTCTCCGGACTATCTGGCTGTATACCAAAGGTAACTAGACAGCCCGTACGAGCCAAAGCAATCGCTCTATCCACCGCAAGAAGAAAGGCTTCTTGCACTTGAATTAGGTGATCTGCGGCCAAAATCAACATGACCGCATCGTCCCCGTATCGATTGGCCACGTGCCGAGCGGCTATCGCAATCGCTCCCGCGGTGTTTCGTCCAAAGGGTTCAAGAATATAACTTGTTTTAATTTTTTGCTGATTGACTTCCGCGTACTCATCTTGAATTTTGAAAAATAACTCCCGATTTGTCACCGTTAAAAGATCAGTCGCACCGGGGATGCTTAAGCCCCTGAGAAATGCTTTTTGCAGCAAGCTTTGGCCATCATTGAGACGAATAAACGGCTTCGGGTGAAGCGCTCTGGAAACAGGCCACAAACGTGCTCCTGCCCCGCCACACAATACAGTTGGAATAATGTGCATGAAATCCTCTGCGTCTATGCTCTATTATTTTTTTTATGTACGACATCGAGATACAGTTTTTCGTACGCCTTGACCATTTGATTCCCGGTAAAAAACTCCAAATAGCGCGCTTCTGCCTGCTGACCCATGGCCTCATTGATCGCTGGATTATCCCAAACAAAAGCCATGGCCTTTCGAAGCGCAATTGGATCATTCGGGGGGACGACCAAGCCTGTTTTTCCATCAAGATTAATGTAACTCGTTCCCGTGCCAATTTCAGATGAAATCAGAGCTTTGCCAAACATCGCCCCTTCAAGTAACGATACACCAAATGCTTCTGAACGTAAATGAGAAGGGAAGACCAGGCAGGTGCATAGCTGCAAAAGCGTCGTTTTATCCAGGTCAGACAACGCTCCCAAAAAATGAAGGTTCGTTAAGTTCAACGCTTTCGCACGTGCTTTTAATTCCACCTCGATGGGTCCTGTTCCCACCAGCACAACAGGATAGGTCGTCTGTTGAATCGCCTCCAATAAAATATGCAACCCTTTGTAATAGCGCATGACGCCAACAAACAAGAAAAATCGCTCACCCAAACGACCTCGCCAATACGCCTTCAGTTCTTCTGTAGGAACAGGGTAACTGTTTTTATTAAGTCCAATAGGGATCACGGTCACTTTCTGTTGATGCTGTTGAAGAACCTCGCTGCTTGCCAAATAATTCGGAGAAGTCGCGACGAGCTGATCAACCGAGCTCAAAAAATAGTTCATCAATGGCCGATAAAAACGAAGCATTTGCTTTTGCCGAACAATATCGGAGTGATACGTCATAATGGACGGTTTTTTAATCCGCCAAAGACCATGCATCATGTCCGCAAACGGCCAAGGAAAATGATAATGAATCAGATCATATTGCTTCGCTAGCTTTCCAAAATCACGTAACAAAGAATAAGACATGGCATTAGAGGAAAAACAGGCATCTTCTTTATAGCGAATGTTCTTGATGCCGAACTCATTCAGGTGGGTCTGATGCGACTTTTTAGACAGTGACACCACCGTATGATTAAAATCTGAGGTGGCATCAGTCATTGCAATTTGTGCAATAACTTGCTCGACACCACCGAAGGTGTCGCTTAAAAACGTTTTATAGACATGAAGTGTGTTTATCATCTGCGGCGCGATTCTACCATCGACCTAACGAGTAAGATAGATGAGCCTCATTGAAAATTCCCCAGCGCCTGACCCATCTGAATACGAGAACCCGCGTGTAACGAATGTTCCCACTGCACACGTGCCCCCTCCGAAAACAAAAGAATGACGGTTGATCCTAATTTAAAATAGCCCATTTCATCTAATTTTTGAAACGTCGTGTTCACCGTAGTGTCTGCGCCATAGGTAAACGACCGGCGCTGATGACTTCGCGGCAAATCGCCATGCCATGGCGTTCCAATCGCACCCACAACGGTTGCCCCAACCAAGACCATGGCCATGGGCCCCACCGCCGTATCAAAAAAAACAACCAAACGTTCATTGCGCGCAAACAACCGAGGAATAACCCGGGTGGTTGCCGGCTGCACGGAAAACAACGTGCCTGGAACGTGGACCATCGCCTGAAGAACTGCATCCATAGGCAAGTGTACACGATGATAATCCTTCGGAGATAAATACAGTGTTGCAAACGCCCCGCCATGAAACAAGGCGCTTCGTGCAGGGTCAGACGCCAACAGGGAATCAACGTCATAATAACGCCCTTTCGCTTGAAGCATTTGGCCTTGATGGATGGAGCCCAGCTCACTAACATAGCCATCGACCGGGGATACCAGATCGGCTGCCGCCACCGGGCGCGCGCCCGGCTTTAACTGACGAATAAAAAATGCATTGAAATTTGGGTACTGATCAGGTCGCTCCTCAAGGGCTTCCTGCATGTCCACCTCGTATTTACCAATAAACCAACGAATTAAATAATTTTTAATGGCCGGGATCTCAACCTGAGCCATGTACCCTCCAAACGCGGTGAGCGCCTGTTTAGGTAAGAGGTATTGCAGCATCGTTTTTAAATAATCAGCACACACATGGCACCACATAAAATTAATCAAGCGTGAATCATACCGATAAAATGACTGGGTTCAAATGCCTTTTCATATCGAAGCACCACAGCCCTTGACAATACAGAGGGCTCCTGTTTCAATCTAATTCAATCTCAACCGCCTTAAGATCACCGATGAAAATCAAAATTATCATGCTTTTCATGGTCTCTGCCCTTTTACTTACGGCGTGTGCCAATGGAACGTATAAAAAACCGCCATATAACGATCCCAGTGACGATGCGAGTATTAAACTCGCAGAAGCAGCCAATTCCGTGAGTGACTCCATGTTGAAAATGGCTCGCGTTGAAAAAATAATTACTCCACGGCATGCAGACAACATGCAAACCATTCCAAACGCGCATAACTTGCAAGTGAGGGCCTCCATTGATTGGTCTGGACCTATTGGCGAGCTCACGGATCGTATTGCAAAAGCCGCTCATTTTCGCATGCGCGTTCTTGGCCAAGCTCCTGCTGTTCCTGTTCTTATTAGCCTTGATGTCAACGATGAGAGCCTCGCTGAAATCTTGCGTGATATTGATTACCAGGCAGGGAAAAAAGCCTCTATTCACGTTTACTCTAACAGTCAGGTGATTGAATTACGCTATGCGAAAATTTACTCATAGTATTCCGATTATGCTTTTCGCAGGCCTTCTCGCCTGCGCGCCCGCAGCCGATAGGCAGATGGGGGACACCGAATCGCTTTCTGGGTTAAAGGCGATGGCTAACACCAAAAAACCAAACGAGCGAGTCGCTGCGAAAGCCTCTACGGGAAAAATTCGTGAAATGGCACTTCGAGAGACCGCTCTCAGCCTCGGCGCGCAAGCGGGCCTTGCTTGGCGCGCAAAATACATCGACGACCAATTGGTCAAACAAACTCGAAATTTAGATACTATTTATGATTTTAATGCCATCACCCTCGAACACAACGTTCTTCCTCCCGTCCTCCTCGAAGGCAGGCACACGTTAAACCTTGCCGACACACAAAATATTCGAATCTCCGACAGAACCTACAAGGTTGCCAAACAAGCGCGTTTCATCACCACTCCACCCGATTGGCGCCAATACCTCTGGCTAGATTACAAAACACCCGAGTACCCCCATATTACGCTCCTGCCTAACACAAAAGAAGAACGCCAAATTTGGTGTCTATATGTTGAAAAAGGCTGGCAAAATGGCGTTGCTCAAGCAAATACCATCCTAGAAGAGAGCATCGCTCGCATTAAAGAAGATTTCACCGGGATGATTTTATACCGTAAATTATTAAGCATGAACATGGTCTCCCCGCCCTATGTGTCTCATACAGACTTAGGCGTAACTGGAGATGGCGAAGAAATTCGCATCGATGACCGGGTCTTACGCATCACGGCGCTTCCTGCTTTGAATGTAAACAGCGAGGAATGGCGTGCGGCCGTTGCAAAAGATGAAGAAACATTGGCGCAATTCAGTCAAATGGAGCAACGCGTCAATGCCACAAAAATTGTCATTACCAGCAACACCTGGCAACCCACCATCGTACCGGTTAATTGATCATGAGCAATGCCACTCACCTCAATTTAATGCCCGATGAGCCCACCCGTTTCACGCCTATCTTCATGGACCGAATGCTTGAACACACCGAGCGTCTTA
>CANISA010000007.1 GCA_947470005.1 Legionellaceae bacterium
CATCCCAGTTGTGCCCACGACCTACATCTGCGAGTGCTGCGATGAAGGCATCAATACGGGTCTCTAGTGTGAAGCCAGAGGCCACTGTCGGTGGAGTGAGCTCATCTGATGCGCCTAACCAATGCAGGACGATAAGCGGTTTAAAGTCTGCGAAATGGGAAAACCGTATGATTCTGCCGTTGTCATAGTCGCTATCGGTGTGAACAGAATTCGCTGACATCCAGTGATTGGGCCGACTTAAAAAGCGAAGAGCTGTGTGGGTTTTGTTCTCATAGTAAGCCGTTAAGGCGCGGTCGCGTAGCTCACCTCTCAGGTTAAGTGCCTCAAAGGCCTCCCAAGTGAGTGGCAACGGCCTCGTAAGGCCTGGTATGCGGATAGCCGCTTGCTGATATCGTCTCTCTAATTCAGCCACGAGGGTTCGAAAACAGGGTTCAACACCACCTAATCGATCGATGCGGGGCTGATAGTGTGCCTGAGCCGCTTGGAGCTGATCCTCTTCGGCCGATGATAAGTGCCGCATCGAGGACTCATAGCTTCTCGCTAAAGTGCCTAGGCTGCGTTGATTGTTGTCCGTTGGCGCGGAAGGGTGAGCACGAGTTGAGCGAGAAGGCGGGTGCATTCTAAGGAAGAGCTCATCAAATGGGCTGGGAGTGTTGTTGGCTGCTGGGGGACGGCGCCCAATCATCGTGTTAGCGATTAACTGGGGCTGGCTTGGCGAGAGAAGAACTCGATGAAGATTGTTTCTTGCGGCTTCCAGGGTGATCGATCCCCCAGGGTGATCCAAGAAGCCTGCGTCACGCAGGTCGGTGAGCGCGCGATTAAGCTCGATTGGGTTGCTATGGTTCCATACCCGATCAAACGTATCATCGTTTCCAAAGAGGTCAAAGTTAGTGAGGAAGTCGATGACGTTGTTCAACGCTTCTTCTCTACCTCGTTGCTCGCTGTCTCGTCGCTCGTTTTGTTGACGCTCGTTTTGTTGAAGCAGCGGTTCTTGCGGCTGTTCTGGTTGTGATGGTCGCTCTTCACCACGAAGAAGGCCATCAGCCGTAATTTTGGGGTCTGACGCTTGAACCACGGTATCAAAATGAAGTTGTGCATCGGCATTATTTTGAAGCATGCCACCGTTATCCAGTGAATAGAGTGCTTGATGCAGGTCATTGATGTCACTATGCCTTAGCACGTGATTAAAATTGGCTTGTGCATGGTCAGTGCTTAAAAGGTTTGCCTGATCCAACAGCATAAGCGTATTCGTTACATCCGACTGTTCTGCATGTGTTTTAATGCGATTCAAGTTGTGCTGTGCTTGGTGTAAAGCGAAATTATTTGCTTTGTTGACTCCAAACAGAGCAGTAGCCAGGGCGAGTGAATCGGGGCGCGTGTTGATGAAGTTTATATTTTCCTCTACGCGTGTTTTTCCTCCGGGGAGAGCATGTGCATTAAGTAGCCCTTCAGATGCTCGAACCACGTCTGATTGAAAAAAAGCACCCAGACCACTCAAAAACCATCGTTGAAAAAACCACGTACTGCTGAACGCGGTCTGAGTAATGATCAAAGGAGACGCATGGTTAGCCAGTTGTTTTTGTAATTGACCGGGAAAAAAAAGCCGCCCAAACCAGCTTAATGTCTTGTAGTAGTGATCTAGTTTGTTGGTCTCAGTCGTTAACAAGAGGCTAGGCATAGAAATCCCATGGTTGTTTATGTTTTTATATTGTACTAAGAAGGCTTTATTTTGTCAACTTGGAGTTGTTGTAAAAGGGGCGTCCTCAAAGGAAGCCCCTACGATGGCTATTTCTAACCGCTTTTCAGTCCATGCTTGGTGCATGTTTCAATGGCATAAAGGCTTTAGGTTGCTTGAGCTCGTTGCTTTGATCCATTTGTGAGTATTTTTTCGTGTCATTCATGAAAAGATAAACCAATAGCGAACAGGCGATGCACGCCGTGACGTACCAATAAAAACCACTTTCCATGCCTATGTTTTTAAACCACAAGGCCACGTATTCCGAGGTTCCGCCGAAGATGGATACGGTTGTAGCATAGGGAAGCCCTACGCCTATGGTACGGATTTCAACGGGGAATAATTCAGCTTTAACAACGGCGTTAATGGAGGTGTAACCGCTCACAATGGTTAACGCTATCATGATTAAGGTGAAGGCACCCCACCAGGTTTCGACGTGATTGAGCATGGAGAGTATGGGCACCGTGCACAGCGTACCGAGGATACCAAAGGTGATGAGGATAGGTCGGCGGCCAATTTTATCAGATAATGCACCGATGAGGGGTTGTATCAGCATGAAGACGAACAACGTGGCCGCTGAGATCAGCGTTGCTGTGTTTTTATCCATCCCTGCGCTGTTAACTAAGTATTTCTGCATGTAAGTGCTGTACGTGTAAAACGCCAACGTGCCGCCCATGGTTAGACCGACCACAATAAAAATTTCTCTGGGATACCGTAATAGGGTTCGTAACAAACTCTCCTTGAGGACCGTTTGTTTCTTTTCCATTTCTATAAATGAGGCGGTTTCCTGCATGCCAAAACGTAAATGCAGTGCAACGAGAGAAAGTAGCGCGCCGATCACAAAAGGAATTCGCCAGCCCCAGGTTTCGAGTTGTTCTGTGGTGAGGAAGACTTGTTGCAGTAAAATTAATATAAGCAGTGCCAGCAGCTGGCCGGCAATCAACGTGACATACTGAAAGCTAGAAAAAAAGCCGCGATTTTCTTTCGTGGCCATCTCACTGAGGTAGGTGGCAGAAGATGCGTATTCACCTCCAACGGACAATCCTTGCAACAAGCGAGCTGTAATCAAGAGAATAGGGGCTGCGATTCCGATGGTATTGTAACTGGGTGTGCAAGCGATCATCAGTGAACCTAAGCACATCAAGAGTACTGAGGCGATTAACGCTTTTTTCCGTCCCTTGCGATCGGCATAGCTGCCCATGAGCCACCCACCAATGGGGCGCATAAAAAAACCAACGGCAAAAATAGCCGATGTATTTAAGAGTTGGGCGGTTAAGTCACCATTTGGAAAAAAGGCTTTTGCAAAATAGATGGAGAACGCAGCATACACATACCAGTCATACCATTCTATTAAATTGCCTACGGAGCCTCTGAAGATTGATTTGAGGCGCTGAGTCGTCGTGAGCTCAACCATAGGGCTTGTTTTTTTGTTTTGATTATTCATTATCGTTTTAATACTCCAATACGAAGGATTGTAAATTTCCATCGAACAGATGGGCGCCCTTTTATTTTTTATCTTGATTGTTTATTTCACGGAGGTAGAATACGACGCGGAAATTAATGAGCGGATCAACTAGTCTAGTCGTCAAACAACAACAGTGTTACCTTTTCATGAGCATACTATATTATTAACTCTGATTTGTTTCCAGGATTATTTTTGTGGCGTGGGTTAACAATTCTGATCGTGCAGGGGACGTGCGTTGCTTGAATGGCTTAGGAACCTACGATGGTGAGCACCCCAACGATGCCCGCCCTTTCAACCACGAGAAACGCTAAAGCAGACCGAAACACCTGACATCATCAAATAGCTCTAAAAAAACCTTTTTTATGTCCAAAAAACCGCGCCTATATCAGAACCGAAAAAATCAGCTTATGGTTGAAAATTGAGCTAATTAAGCAAAGCTAATGATAAAAACCCCAACCGAAATAAATGCGCCACCCACGAGGACCGATGCGTTCAAATGATGTTCATGAAAAAGGAGCCACGTGAAGCCAATTGTAAATAACGGGTACATGACCTCAACGAAGGCCGCAACCGTTGCATTTTTACTTTGTATGGAGAGCACAATAAAAAAACTGGCAATAACCAGCACAATAATTTCCATAATAACCAATCGTAAAACATGCGGTTGTGTCAGCATCGTGTGCACATCTATTTTAAGGTGACTAAAATAAGCAAAGATAAAAAATAATAACGATCCAAATAACATTTCTATCGCTAAGACCGTCACGGGGTATACCTGTTGAAATAATTTCTCTGCAATGGAATAATGCAATCCCCAAAAAGCAGCAGCCAAAATCGCATAAACTAACCACATAAAAACACCTCGTTTTAAACCGAATTCATTTCCATCGCGATCCGTACGCCCTGCAACACCAGATCAGACAACAAATGATCATAAAGTCCTTGACGTTCAAACAATGGAGCAAAACCGCCGGTTGCCAGAATCAATACGTTTTGCGATGGAAAAACACGCTGCTTAATGCGTTGAACAATCTCCCGCGCGGCGCCCAATGCACCAAAATAAAGCCCTGATTGAATGCTCTCAATCGTCGAACGTCCAATAACATCATCCACCCTAACCAGATCAACCGCAGGTAGTTTTGCCGTGTTATTGGAAAGCGCGTCCATGGACAACCGAAGGCCCGGCAAAATAGCCCCGCCGAGGTATCCTTTTTGCGCGTCAATCACGCAAAAAGTGGTGGCTGTCCCAAAATCGATGATAATTAACGGCTCACCAGGGAATTGATGGGTTGCCGCAATGGCATTTGCAATGCGATCAGCACCGACATCAACCGGGTTTCGATATTTAATATTGAGCCCCGTCTTCACGCCTGCTTGTAAGAAAAAAGGCTCCACAGAAAAATATTTAATGCACGCGGAGCGCAAGGAGTAATCCAATTGAGGAACCACAGAACAGATACCCACGCGGCGCACCGCGTTTGGATCGCACTGATTTTCACGCAACACGTTTTTCAAAAAAATACCCATTTCGTCCGACGTACTGCCCGTGGATGTGTGGCGAAAGCGTAAGGCTATTTCATCTCCGGAAAAAACACCCCCATAAATATGCGAATTCCCCACATCCAAGCAAAGCATCATGAACACAGACTCAATAATAGAAAAGCCTATGGTAAGGCGAGAGCCTGCGCGAATCAAGTTTTCTGCCCGGAAGGGTATAGCCGCTATTGCATCATTACCTCTTCCATGGTGTTGAGTTGGATCAACCTGTTTCCCTCGAGCGCTTACTCATGCGCCCCCATGATGGACCGCTTTACTATGAAAAGCGCGGTTTTTTCTCCTGGGAAAACATGAAAAAAAGCCTGAACGATTTTTCTATTTAATATGAGCCGCGCTCGCTCGCTCACGAATACGCGCTAAGCCCCACTGAAGCCGAGTGAGCACGCGATCTTTTCCTATCAACATCAGTGTCGCATCAATCGCAGGCGACATGCTGCTGCCCGTGATGATCACGCGTAACGGTTGTGCAATTTTACCCATGTTCATCGCGAAGGCCTCGCACACGCCATCAATGGCTGCTTGTAAAGACGATTGATCCCACGTAGCCAACTGATTAAATCGGTCCAACAACGCCTCGAGTGCCTCTAAAATAACGGGCCTCAAGTGTTTTTTAACCGCATCTTCGTCATAAGTAATGGACTCTTGATAAAAATAACGACTCATGTCGCACATTTCAGCCAATGATTTACATCGATCCGCTTGAACCACAACCAAATCAATCAACGCAGGGCCATCGGCCACATCAATTTCCTCAGCCGTGAAGTGCCAAGCCAATGCTTCAGCAACGCGCTCAGGATCATCACTTTTTTGATAGTGTTGATTCAGCCAATACAGCTTGTCGTAATTAAAACTCGCAACCCCTCGGTTAACCTGCTTCAGATCAAAATCTGCGATCATCTCATCCAGGCTAAAAATTTCTTGATCGCCATGCGACCACCCTAAACGCACCAAATAATTTAATAACGCATGCGGCAAAATCCCAAGTGCTCTGAATTGCAACACACTCACCGCGCCATGGCGCTTGGATAAGCGCTTTCCATCGTCCCCAAGGATCATGGGCAAATGCGCAAAAACAGGCACAGGCGCATTAAAGGCCTGGTATAAATTGATTTGTCGTGGCGTGTTACTTAAATGATCGTCCCCGCGAATCACATGCGTGATGCCCATGTCCCAATCATCAACCACCACCGCAAAATTGTAAGTGGGGTTCCCGTCGGAGCGAATCAAAATCAGGTCGTCGAGTTCGTTATTATCCACCTGAATATCACCGTACACTTCATCAGTGAACGACACCATCCCCTGTGTTGGGTTTTCAAAACGCACCACAAAAGGCGCGTCTTGTGGAGGTAACGCTAAGGCTCGACAATGACCATCGTAACGCGGTTTTTCTTTCGCCAATAACTGCGCCTCACGCAAATGCTCTAAGCGCTCCTTACTGCACGTGCAACGATACGCGCGGCCTTCATCAAGCAATTGTTGGGCTAATTGTTTGTAACGTGGGTACCGGTCTGTTTGGTAAAAAGGGCCCTCATCACAATCCAAACCTAACCATGCCATGCCAGACAAAATGGCGTCCACCGATTCAGGTGTAGACCGCACCTCGTCCGTGTCCTCAACGCGCAAGATAAATTGCCCTTGGTGGTGTTTCGCATACAACCACGCAAAAAGTGCGGTACGCGCGCCTCCTACGTGTAATAATCCTGTTGGGCTTGGGGCAAAACGCGTTCTTACACGCATGGGGACTCCATTTACGACGGGTGATGTGTGCGGTATAATAGCTCACTTTCTGCCGCGCGATCCACCGTTGAAAAATATCGGAATCAAAGCACAACTGCGAATGACCACCCTCATCCCGATGTTTGTCGTAGCTCTTCTTTTTACACTGTTTTACCATGCCGCGTTCGACCACAACAGACAACAACACATCATTACTGTCCTCATTACGTTTTTAGGCTTGAGCATCGGCTTAGTTATTCACTGTTTTTTATCCAGAAAAATATATCAGCCCATCAACAGACTTCGACGAAACATGGGTCACATGCTCAATGATACCTTTGAAATCCCCATAAACATCTCTAGCACCGGTGAGCTTGGCGTCATCGAAGCAGGCTGCGCTCACTTACAAAAAAAAATGTTAAGTACCTTACGCGACCTCAATCAACACATTGAGACGGCAACCACTGATTTACAACAAAGCCATGAATTACTTGAAGAAAAAAATATCGAACTCATGTTAGATAAACGAAAATCCGAAGAAAAACACAAGCAAAAATCTGCGTTGATCAGCAATTTAAGTCATGAGATTCGGACCCCCATGAATGGCATCATTGGCTTTGCCAATCTCTTGCTTGAGGGCCAGCTCGGGCCACTCGAACATGATTATGCGAAAACCATCAAAACGTCTGCACAGGATTTATTAAGCATCATCAATGACATTCTTGATTACTCAAAAATAGACGCCTGTAAATTACAGTTGGATGTCATTCCGCTGGATATTCGTGCCTGCATCGATGATGTGTTCGCACTCAATGCACCCAGCGCACACAAAAAGGGACTTGACCTGATTCCATCAACAGCCATTGATGTTCCAAAAACGGTGCTCGGTGACCCCCTCCGACTGAAACAAATTATCAGTAACTTAGTCAGCAATGCGGTCAAATTTACAGAACAGGGCTACGTGATCGTCCGAACAACCATCGACCAAGAAACAGACAAAGATTACACCCTGTGTTTATCTGTAACGGATACAGGAATCGGCATAGCACCTGAGGAACAAGCGACCCTATTCCAACCTTTTCATCAGGCAGATACAAGCATTTCTCGTCGATACGGCGGATCTGGGCTTGGTTTGATCATTTGTAAACAGCTGGCTGAACACATGAACGGGCGGCTCACCTTAATCAGCGAGCCCAACAAAGGCACGACCTTTTCCGTGTACTTAAAGCTCGAAAAATTAGTAGCCTATGAGGTTGAAAAAGCTCAATCACACCGATTCAGCCAGTTAACCATCCTTTGTTTTGATGATAACCCACTGCACTTAGAAGCCATTTGCAATGGCCTCGGTTTTTTAGGCGTAACCTGCATCCGTGTTTCAGCATTTAGCCAATTAGAACAAGCGTTTATAGAGCATCCCCTGTGTCATATGGCCTTTATTAATGTAAACCAAGGATGCCAAGAACTCGTCACTCCCCTCTTGCAGAAACAAACGATCCCCTGCGTGCTGCTATCCAAATGGTTTATTCCCAATTATGAAACCTTAGGAGCTGCGCGATTTTTATTTAAACCACCCAACATACACAAACTACAAGAAACCATTGAGTCATTATTAAATCCTACCTCCAAAACAAGGCCCGATGCACCCGCATTGGATCACTTAAGAAAAAAATTACGGTGCATACGCCCAAATTTATTAATCGCCGATGATAATCCCGTCAATCGAATGCTGTTCCATTCTTGGCTTAGCACAAATGCATGCATTGACCTGGTTGATGATGGCGGCCAAGCCGTCACACTCACAAACCAAAAACGCTTTGATGCCATCTTGCTTGACGTGCAGATGCCAAATATAGACGGCTTACTAGCAACACGAATTATTCGAGAACAATCCGCGTTCAATCGCCAAACGCCGATTATCTTAATCAGCGCCAACAGCCAAGACCTCCATCCACTTGATTTGAAAAAAAATGGCATTGATCGCCGACTAGCGAAACCCATCGACGAAAAATCATTACTCGATCACTTGCTTGCCGTATTATCCAATGCCAAAATTACCGCTATCGATTGGTCGCTATGTGTTCAAAAAATGTCAGGCAATGAGTCTTTAGCTCGAGAATTCATGACCCACTTTATCGATGAGCTGGCCGTAAGTCGCGCTGTGATGATCCAGTTAATGCTCACTCATGATCGTTCCGGACTAGAAAAAGCCGCCCATAAACTACACGGTGCCTGCTGTTTCTTTGGCGCACGCTCATTGCAACACCATGTCGCTAACCTTGAACACCAGGCGGGTCATGCAGAAGGGAGTACGCTGCTGGACATTGCCTTTGCTGCCTGCATTGAGCAAATTGATGCAGTATTAAAAGAGTCAGCCTGTCTTCCAGGCGCATGATGCGCTCGATCGGCCCAAGATAAATTTTATGGAGAAAACGATGTCGGTTAAAAATGCTATCTATGCCCAATCAGGCGGCGTCACTGCCGTGATCAATGCATCCGCCTGCGGCGTTATTCAGACAGCACGTCTTCATCCAGGCAAAATTGGCACCGTCTTTGCAGCAAAATCAGGCATCATCGGCGCATTGCGGGATGAACTCATTGATACGTCTCAAGAGGACGACGCAAGCATTGCAAAACTCATGCACACCCCTTCTGGAGCATTTGGCTCGTGCCGCCATAAGTTAAAAAGCGACGGCGATGAATTCAAACAACTCATTAACGTATTCAGAAAACACAATATTGGATATTTTTTTTACAATGGTGGCGGCGACTCTCAAGATACCGCGAACAAAGTCGCGGCTGCGAGCCAAGCCATGGACTACCCCATCACGTGCATAGGCATTCCGAAAACAGTGGATAATGATTTGCCATTTACCGACACGTGCCCAGGCTTTGGTTCCGTGGCAAAATACGTGGCCATCTCAACCCTTGAAGCAGGCTTTGATGTGGCGTCCATGGCCGAAACCTCGACCAAAGTATTCATCCTTGAAGTCATGGGACGACATGCTGGATGGATTGCAGCAGCCAGCGGTCTAGCCGGCAACACAGCAAGCCATCCACCGCATATTATTTTATTTCCAGAAATTGTCTTTAACGCAACGTCCTTTCTTGCCAAAGTAGCTGACTGCGTAAAAACGCACGGGTACTGCGTTGTCGTAGTGTCTGAAGGGATTAAAAACGAGCAAGGTCAGTTTTTGAGTGATGCAGGCCTACGCGATGCGTTTGGCCACGCGCAACTCGGCGGTGTCGCGCCTGTTATTGCAACACTCGTGAAACAAGCATTAAACCTCAAATACCATTGGGCCGTAGCAGACTACCTGCAGCGCTCCGCACGGCACATTGCATCTGCCGTTGATGTAGAGCAAGCGTATGCGCTAGGCAAGGCCGCGGTGGAGCTTGCGCTCGCGGGGCACAACGCCATCATGCCCATTATCGTGAGAGAAAGTGATTCACCTTACCGCTGGTCGATTGGTCATGTCCCTTTAGCTGACGTCGCCAACCAAGAGAAAAAAATGCCACGCGATTTTATCAGCGAAGATGGCTTCGGAATAACGGCCACGTGCCGCCGCTACCTTGAACCCCTCATCCAGGGCGAAGCGTATCCACCCTACCAAAATGGCTTGCCGGATTATGTACGATTGAAAAATCAACGGGTGCCGTCATGCACATAAAAAACAATAACAAAAAAATCTTTACATCTGATCTTAAAATGACTAAATTATACGCTTTTATTCATTGAGCAATCACGATGCAAAGCTATAAAAAATTCATGTGTGTCATTTGCGGTTTTATTTACAACGAAGCAGAAGGTTGGCCTGACGATGGGATTGCGGCCGGCACCTTGTGGGAAGATGTTCCAGAAAATTGGTTTTGCCCGGATTGTGGCGCAGGCAAAGAAGATTTTGAAATGATTGAAGTAGAATAATAACGGTTCGACTCAACATAACGAGTAGGGGCGCCGTAAAAGACGCCCCAATAACACCATCATGCAGCGCGAATTGCGATCTGCTCAAGCTTATCTTCTAACATGTCCAGTTTCTGAGCCGCGTCCATTCTAAAAAACAAGAAGTGTCCAGTCACCGCTTTATTGATAACACAAGCCACCAGATAAACCACTCCAAGCCCTAAAATAGCAAGTGCCAAGTTACCCAATATCTCTTTCCAACCAAATTGTTCTAACGCAGGTCGCGCATCGTTAATGGCATCAGCACATTGCTTTCGAAATAAACGCTCACTCAGTGTGTTTGCAAAAAAAGGGTCCGCATATGTTCTAATCTTAGCGTGAAGATCATCCGCAGCATTCGCAGCAACCGTATGGCCTTCTTTTCTCAACACACGTGTCTTTTCTTGGATAATCGCTAATTGTGCCTCAAATGCCACCCTACCTGTAAACGTTCGCTCAGGAATCGGGGCTGAAATCGGATTAACAACATTGAGAGCCTCTCTTGGAAGCCAATTCATGTCTCGACTTAAAATATCGAGGAGGTTCGGCCCAACGTTAGTGGCACTATTATTTTGCTCAGCTCGTCTCACCGTAGCCATTGGATTCACTGGATTCACTGGAAGATGATCTGAATCAATCAACTGACTTCGCGCGGTCATCGCTCTTACTGTTGCCTCATAGTTCTTGTCAATCATTACGTCTGCGCCACGGATTTCTGCACGTAACGTCACGTCGGCCCCATTATAATGATTTAAGCGTAAGGTCACATTTTTTGGAATAAGATCAGGTAACCTGGTAAAAAAAACCCTCAATTGATCAAGAATGTCATCTCTATCATCAAAAAAATCAAACACAATCGCTTCATTTGGATGTTCACTCGCCATTTTATGCATTTGTGCATACAAAATCGTTGTTTTTGTTTCATCAAATACCCAATTGTACTCATCCGCTCTCTCCGAATCAGTTGTGATGTACTGGAAATTCCGTCCATGAGTCATACCGTTATTAAGATCCGCCATCAGAAAGTTATTCTGAGTCACATTTAAGTGCTCACACACCCTCGTGAACGCAGGAAAGCACGACCCCCGCGCATCAGTGTTCATTCGAGCATTGAGCATATCCGTGGCATAGTCTTGCCTGTTCGAGCCCACAAACGCATGATTTTCGGTGTGTAAATGGTTGGTTGATCGAATGCCATTTAAAAAGTTTCGGTTATCACGCAGGACGTCTTTATCCCGTGAGGTGATATAATTCATATTAAACAGGCATCCGTCAAAATCAAACGAAAGTGCGCGTATAGTCATGTGTCTCTCCATGCATTACTTTGTTCTATTTTAACACGGATATATTACAGGTATATTAAGGAAGGCTTAAGGCTTGACCACGATCAGTATAACAATCGCTATCAATAACAACGTGGGAAACTCATTAAATCCACGATAAAATCGGCTAGAATGCTTGTTTTGATCACGGCGAAAGTGTTGCAAAAACGAGCCACACGACAAATGATACAGCCACACGACAAGCACTAAACCCAATTTAGCATGCATCCACTCCTCATGAAGTGCATACGGCATATAGCCAACCATCAACCACACGCCAAGCCCTGTGGTCAGAAGCCCCGCAGGCCACGTGATACCATAATACAAGCGTCGCTCCATCACTTTAAAACGAGCCAAACTCACGGCGTCTTCCGCCTCGACATGGTACACAAAAAGCCTCGGTAAATAAAAAAGACCAGCAAACCACGCAACCATTGCAATAATATGAAACGCTTTAATCCACAACATCGCTCAACCGCCCCGTTTGAGACGTGCACGGCGCGCACGCTTCAATAAATTTAAGCACTCAACGCTCAATGAGAAACCCATTGCAAAATAAACGTAGCCTCGTGGAATATGAAACGCTAAACCGTCTGCAACAAGAACCATGCCAATTAAAATCAAAAAACTAAGCGCCAACATTTTGATGGTCGGGTGTTTTTCAATAAACTCACTCACGGGCTCACTGGCCCAGATCATGACGACAATCGCCACGGTAATCGCCGCCGTCATCACCCAATAGCGTGTGGTTAACCCGATGGCAGTCAAGACGCTATCCAATGAAAAAATAATATCCATGAGCGCCACTTGCGTCACCACGCGCCGGAACGTCATTGTGGCCGATGAGCCCACGGGCGGCAAGGCTTGCTCCTCCTCATCGACTTCATGATGAATTTCTTGCGTCGCTTTCGCGATGAGAAAACCTCCCCCAAGCAACAAAAACACATCACGCAGGGAGAAACTTAAATCCCCAATGATTAGAAAAGGCGTGGTCATTTTCACCAGCCAAACCGCTGATGCTAACAAGGCCAATCGACTCATCCAAGCAAACACAAGCCCCCACCGGCGTGCACGCTTACGGTCCCCTCGTGGGAGACGCTCGGTCAAGATGGAAAGAAAAACTAAATTATCAATCCCTAAAACAACTTCTAAAATAATCAATGCACACAAACTCAGCGCAATATCCAACATTTCCATACGATGTTATCCCTGTAGAACATTTAACAAAGCCTAGTTATAATAGCGAGCCGAAACTTACGATTAATCAGGTGAAGACCATCATCACATTCATTAGAAAACTATTACGTAAAAAGAAGCCTAAACAGGTTTCTGTCGACTCATCACATATCATACCACGCAATCAGCACCACGTGTCCAAGACAGAAATCAGCCCCAACGCACTGAGTGTGCTCAATCGCCTCAACAGTGCCGGCTTTCAAGCCTACCTGGTGGGTGGCAGCGTTCGCGATTTATTAATTCGTCATTCGCCTAAAGATTTTGACGTGGCAACCAATGCCACACCAAACCAAATTAAGCGGCTGTTTCGCAATGCTCGCATCATTGGTCGACGATTCAAATTGGCCCACATCCTCTTTCACCGTGAAATCATTGAAGTTGCAACCTTCCGTGGTCATGAGGATGAGTCTGAAGATCCCCAACAAAAAACCAATGATCGCGGCATGCTGGTTCGGGATAATGTCTATGGGACCCTGGAAGAGGACGCCTGGCGGCGCGATTTCACAATCAATTCGTTATACTATGATGTTCCCACGGCTTCCATTGTTGATTACACCGGGGGATTTGAGGATGTGAGTCACCGAATTATCCGTATGATTGGCGATCCAGAAACGCGCTACCATGAAGACCCTGTCCGCATGCTGCGCGCCATTCGATTTGGCGCTAAGCTCAATTTTGAACTGGCTCCCGACACCGCAAAACCCATCCAAGCATTACGCGGATTGATTCGCCATGTCGCCAGTTCTCGATTATTCGATGAGGCCGTCAAACTCTATCAATGTGGTGCATCTGAGCGCGTGCAACAGCTGCTCGTGCACCATGGTCTGTTTGAACAGCTTTTTCCACAAACACATGATCTTCTTTTATCATCTTATCCTGTCAATGCATTGCTTATTTTGGCCCTCGAGAACACGGACACTCGCATTCGAGAAGCAAAGCCCGTGACCCCTGCCTTTTTATTTGCGGTCCTGCTGTGGTTTCCGTTGCTTCAACGCGCCGCCGAATTGCGACAAGAGGACGTTGAACCCTTGCCGGCCCTGGAACAAGCGATGTCTCTTGTTATTGTTGAACAAAACAAAATTATTATGGTTCCGAAGCGACATAGCCAAATTATACGCGAAATCTGGCTCTTACAATTCCGTTTTTCAAAACGTTTAGGTACACGCGCGCACCAGCTGCTCGAGCACCCTCGTTTTCGAGCAGCCTATGATCTGTTGGCTCTGCGAGCGTTGGCCGGCGATGCACCGATGGAACTCGCTGACTGGTGGACCACGTTCCAAGAGGTCGATGCCGACGCGCAAGCAGCGATGGTCGAATCACTGAGTGCACAGACACCGAAAAAGAAGCCTAAGCGACGAAAAAAGCCGAGCCCTGATCAGACATGATTCCATGTTATTTAGGACTTGGCAGTAACTTGCGATCGCCCACGCGCCAAGTTCGCCAAACCATGGCAATGCTTCGATCACTGCCGCGTACAACCCTTAGAAAACAATCACGCTGTTTTGTCAGCACGCCCTGCGGCCCTCGTTCACAACCCAGGTATTGCAACGCCGTCGTTCTCATCCACACCACCCTACCACCGCGCACGCTGCTCCGGCATTGCCAAGCCATCGAGCGCCGCAAAGGACGCGTACGAAAAAAACATTGGGGGTCCCGAACAATCGATATTGATTTGCTACTCTACGGCCAACGCGTCATTAAAACACATGAATTAAACATTCCACACCCAGGTCTTCTCCTGCGTGACTTCGTCATCGTGCCCCTATTGAGCTTATCACCAACATTGAGGGTACCGAATGAACAATCGCTTCCGCAATCACTTGACACCCTAACAACGCACTATCTTATCAAAAGCTCATGCCGCTAGCATGATTTCAGCATGAATTTTTGTATATGGAACTAACAATCCATTGTGATTATCTATCAGCGCGTTTTGCTTGAGTAGTGTCACGTCGTCATAAACATTTTTGTATTGACGGTGTAATTGTTTGGCAAGCTCATAAATACTGATTCCCGGGTTTGCTTGCAAGTAGCGTAATAACTCCAGACGTTTTTTTGACAGTATTTTTAACAAGGTGCTGACATCAGTAAAATAAATTGTTTCGTCATGTGACGCGGGACACGTTTCTTTTTCTGCCTTTTTCCACGTATCAATGAATACTTGATTTAGATCATCGAGATTTCCTGTCGTAATATGTAGCTCTTTATTTTTCATGTTCGCCTCGTTCTTTTTTTACATCAAAAGTAAAATCAGCCATGAGTTGTTCAACGGTTGTGAATGAATAAGGTTCTTCTTTTTCACGGTAGTGACGATGATCTCCCTTACCATGCTCATTATCATAGCCAATGATCCTTTGGCCATCACAGCCATAAAAAAGACTGTATTTTAATCCATGAGCCCTCTCAATAGTTCTTACTGGCAATTGCCAAATGGTTTGCTCAACAATCATACCATCATTGAAAACCAGTTTTTGCTTCAGGAGTATTTTAGCTTTGCCCATATAGATTATTATATACCATATGTTTATATATAACATATGGTATCATGAAATTTATAACGACCAAAGCATCAACAATTAAAAAAGGATATTTTTTCTCCTGCAATGAGCGATTATGCCATACATGCAATATATAAATTAACTATAAACGATGCATAGCTTCATTTAATTAGACTCTAGTTAAGCGAAAATCTGTTTATTATCATATGATTAATTTATACACTGTGCCTCTCCCACAAGGGGAGAGGCCGATGCGAAGCAGCGGGTGAGGG
>CANISA010000008.1 GCA_947470005.1 Legionellaceae bacterium
ATTAAATGAGGTGGCGAATAGTCATTATGCCAAGCAGTTGTTAATGGGGATCAGGAGTATTCCTGGCATTGTAGATGCTCGAATTCGACAGTCTGATCACTATCCTGCCCTACTTGTACAGACCGATAGAACCCGGGCAAAAGAGTTAGGGTTCACGCAACAAGATATTGCAAATAATCTACTGATATCTCTTGCGGGCAGTTTTCAGACCGTGCCTAATTTTTGGGTCGATCCTACGAATAACATGTCGTATCAGATCATGACTCAAACGCCTCAATACAATATGAGTTCCTTGCAGCAGCTGCGAAACACGCCTATTACTAACGCAAACGTCAGTACCACGCCACAAATTTTAGGTGCGATGTCAAACATACAACGGACGGGGGTTCCGCTCGTGGTGACCCATTACAATGTGCAGCCAGTGATTGATATTTTTGCCGATGTGGATGGACGCGATCTGGGTTCGGTTCGAGAAGACCTTCAGCGAATCCTACTGGAGAATAAAAAAGACTTACCGCCGGGTTCTCAGCTCATTGTTCGTGGTCAAATTAAAATTCAAGAAGACACCTTTAGTTCATTGTATTGGGGGCTGTTGTTTTCAATCGTGTTGGTTTATTTGCTAATTGTGATTAACTTTCAATCATGGACCGATCCATTTATTATTATCACCGCATTGCCTGCCGCATTGGCCGGTATTGCGTGGTTTCTCTTTATCACACACACTACCTTGAGTGTTCCTGCCTTAACGGGCGCTATCATGTGCATGGGTGTTGCCACATCAAACAGTATTTTGATGGTGAGTTTTGCACGCCAAAGTTTGTTGGAAGGTCACGATTCTGTTGCGGCGGCATTGGCGGCAGGTGTGACGCGCTTGCGGCCTGTTTTGATGACCGCTCTCGCGATGATCATCGGGATGTTACCCATGTCATTGGGTCTGGGTGATGGTGGAGAGCAAAATGCCCCACTTGGGCGAGCCGTTATTGGTGGATTATCGTTTGCGACGCTGTCGACGTTATTTTTCGTGCCGGCTGTTTTTTCTATGATGCATAGACGAGAGAATCCCCAAGGACTACAGCATGCTGAATAAGATAAAATCTCACGCTCAATTCATCGCGAAGAGGCCATTATTGGCCTTCATCTGCGTATTTTTTGTTATCCTGTTGATTTTAATTGCTAGCCGTTACCGCGCGGCCGTGTTGCTGCGCCAACAAACAAACGAGGCAGCAACACAGCTGGTGCGAATAATACCTGCTCAGCGTACATCCATGGAAGAGCGGATTACGTTGCCCGGTAGTGTGTTAGCTTGGCATGAAGCCCCTGTTTATGCCCGTAGCAAAGGCTATGTGAGGCAATGGTACGTTGATATTGGTTATCGAGTGCATAAAGGCGAGCTGCTGGCTTTCGTTGAAACTCCTGAATTGGATGCACAATTACGCCAGGCTGAAGCTAATTTAAAAGTAATGATTGCAAAAAACGTGTTGGCGCAAATAACCGCTAAACGTTGGGTTAATTTAGTAAAAACAGATTCGGTATCTAAGCAAGCCCGTGATAATAAAGTGTATGAGGCAGAGGCGCTCGCGGCGTCTGTGGCTGAAGCGCGAGCCAATTTGGATAGATTGCTTGAATTAGTGAGCTTTGAACGGGTTATCGCGCCATTCACAGGCACTATTTCATTACGTCAAACGGATATTGGTGCGCTGATTAACATCGGGAGCGATCCAGCGCAGGCACAGCCGCTGTTTAAAATTGTTCAATCTGACCGCCTACGCTTGTACGTCAATATTCCTCAAACCTATTCATCTAAAATCAAACCCAATATGGCGGTTGATTTAACCTTTGCTGAACACCCAGGGAAGCACTTTTCAGCACGGCTGCTTAAAACAGCGGAGGCTATTGATCCCATCACGCTCACGCTTCAAGCAGAATTTGTTGTGCAGAATAAGAGTGGAATATTGCTGCCCGGAAGCTATACCACGGTGGATTTTTTGCTCCCGACTTCTGACGATAGCGTGATACTCCCCATAAATACGTTAATTTTTCGTGCACAGGGCTTGCAAGTAGCTATTGTTGAAAAAGACAATCACGTGACGTTAAAAAATATTTCAATCGCAGTCGATTCCGGCTCACAGGTACAAATAGACAGTGGAATTAAACCAGGGGAGCGTATTATTGTTAATCCCCCGGATTTTCTGTCTTCTGGGGAACTTGTTCGCATCGCGGACTCAAAACCTGAGGGTGTGGTTTGAGATCGCTCACGGTCATCATCGCGTCGGTTATTTTACCTGGCTTGACGTCTTGCTCAATGGCTCCTCCCACGGAGCGACCACCGATGCCAATGCCTGCGCAATACAAGGAGGTTGGATCGTGGCTCATGACGAAGCCATCGTTGAGAAAAGCCCGTAAAGACGATCCATGGTGGACGGTGTATGGTGACGAGACCTTGAATCAATTAGAGCAGAAGGTAACGAGCGGCAATGATAATTTAAAGGTTGCTTTTTCTCGATATCAAAAGGCAAAAGCCCTCGCTTTAGCAACACAATCTCAGGTATACCCTACCGTACTGGGCCAAGGGGGGGGGGCAAGGCAGCAACTGTCTGCAGATGTGGCGAATGCCATGAATCAGTCGAGTTGGCTTTATAACCTATTTACAGTAGGTGCTGTTCTCTCCTATGAAGTGGATGCCTGGGGTCGTATATATAATCAGGTTTCGACCATGGATCATATGGCGCGAGCGAGTGAGTTTGATCTGGCGACTGTTGATTTAAGTACGCACTCAGCCCTTGCTTCTATCTATTTTGAGCTGAGAGGGGATAACGCGGCTCAACTAAAATTAGACCGAATGGTTCGTGCTTATGAGCACGCGTTATATTTAGTGCATCAACTTCATCATGAAGGAGCTGTCTCGGCATTGGATGAAGATCAAGCCACGACACGTGTTGAAAATGCGAAAACAGCGGCGATTGATTTGCGCTTAAAACGTGCGCAACTGGAACATGCACTTGCGGTATTAGTGGGTGAAATTCCGGCCAATTTTCATCTGCCAGAAGTAAAAAAATCAGTTAAATTCGTGACGATCTCGCCAGAATTACCCAGTACACTGTTGCAAAATAGACCGGATGTCGCTGCGGCTGCTGAACGTGTGCAAGCAGCAAATGCGACCATCGGTGTTGCGCGAGCGGCCTTTTTTCCCGATCTGAATTTACATGGAATTGTCGGATATCAAAGTCAGAAACTATCGTCACTCTTGTCTTCGCCCAGCCTTATTTGGTCGTTAGGGCCTCCGACGAACTTAACGTTTGTTAACTCCCAAATAACCCAAGTGTTGTTTGATGGTTATTATTTGCAAGCCAATTTATCGTTAGCAAAATCCAGCTATTTTGAGACGGTCAGTAGCTACCGGCAAACGGTATTAACGGCTTTCCAAGAAGTCGAAGATAGCTTAGTGGCGACTCATCGGTTAACAGAAGAAAGCCAAACACAAGAGGCTTCAACGCGTGCGGCAAAACGGGCGCTATATCAAGCTAGGCAGCGAATGATTGAAGGAATGGATACCTACCTCAATGTGGTGAACATTGAAGATGAAGCGCTGCAGTCAGAAATTGATTTGATTAACATTCATACACGTCGTCAATTGGCAAGCGTACATTTGGTTGTGGCACTTGGTGGGGGTTGGCACGTTGACACCCAGTTCAAAGAAAAGACGCTTCGGATTGTTTTGCCTGTAAAAGTTCAAGAAGAGATTGTGTGATGGCCTCAATCAGCGCATGTTGTGATGCGTCGGACGTCATGAGGGCTTCGTTGATTTCAACTTCAATGCCGATATATTCGTCGCCTGATGAGTAGGTTTTACGCAGAGCACTCGTAAAGCCATCGCTGGTTCCACGGTAGGGGTAGTTCATTCTCACACGATAAGCCGGCGCCTGTTGTGACAAGACCGCTTTCCAGTCGCGCGAGAATTTTTTTTCGCCGACACGCGATGGGTCGTACAATAAGCCAATGTCAGTCTGACGTTTTATCCCATGCAGAAACGGGGTAAAACTGTGAATAGACAAATGCAATACGCGTTGGCCCGCAGCAACATGCTGCTTAATGCATTGGATGACCCGTTGACGAAAGGGCTGATAGTAGGTTGCAATCAAGGACTGTTTCTCGGCGGAGTCTAAGGGATTTGTCCATTCGGAGAAACATTGGTGATGCGTGAGGCTTCGGTTGCAGTCAATCAGTAGACGCGTGGTGGTGGCGGCGACGTAATTGCAGTTCGTGATTTTTGCAAGGTGTGCTGCAAGTGTCACGGCTCCAAAGTCAATGGCTTGATGGGTTTGCAAGACCGGTAAGTGAGACTTAAACAAGTCAAGATACGCACTCGGCACCGTATTGACGGCGTGCTCACAACTGATAACCAGGGCATAAGGCTTCATGACGGCGTAAAAAGTTGATTATTAAGCAAGCACTCAGATAGATCACGGTAGACGTGAAGGAGGGTTGGTCGTGTGTAGTCCATACGGCATGCCTTAAGAATACGCTCGCTCAAATTACCATGCCTCAAGGTGTGTTCGAGCGAGGTTTGTTCTTCGCGCGTGAGTTCACCGCTGATGCGCTCAATCAAGAGCGACCAGGCGTCACGCGCAGTCATGGTTCGTTTGGGTAGCTGCCAGGCCGCGAGCACTGCTGTATCGTCAATGCTCACAGCAAACCCGGCTTTGATGGTTTGCTCATACACGGCTTTCAAGGCGTGTGTATCTACGTTAGGTGGTGTGGGGTAATGACCCGTGACACACCAGCTTTTTAAAATGGCATGGACAGCATGCGCGATAGCAATGTCAGCATTCACACATTCTTGAGAATCGATGATGCGAATTTCAACGGCCCCACAGTCAAATTTTGGAATCGCGGCACGTGAATTGAGCCACTCTTCTTGTAAAAGACCTTGAGGGTCGAAGGGCGCTATGTCGTTGTACATGGGTGCTAGAATACGGTTTTGGTATTCTGCTTGGGTTTGGATAAATTCGGGAATGACGTCGCCTGAAATTGAGCGGATCTTTTGTTGGTTTTTCCCATAAAAATACAAACGAGAATCGAGGAGGCGAGTAGGAGCACCGTCAAGAAAAGGTGTGCTTGCGGCAAGTGCAGGGAGGAGGGGCAAAAGCAATCGCACGGTGTTGTGAAGCGCACCAAATTCTTCATCATTTGCAAACGGTAAATTGACGTGCATGCTTTGTAAATTAGCCCAGCCATGGCCTTTGCAATTGAAAATAGTATCGTATTGTTGATAAATCGAGCGATTACCATGCGGCCAACGTTTGGTTTCCGTGTGTGGGTCCATCCATGGGTGTGCGCCAGTGGGTAATAAATGCAGGTTGTGTTGTTGCAGTAGGGGCTGCAGTTGTTCAATCGCGTGTTGAAAATGCTGGGCAATCGGCGCCTCAGGCGCGCGCGGGCCATTGTTTTTGAGTTCAAGGACGTGCATGACGAGTTCGTTGCTCACGGCAATGTCGCCCAACGTAACCTGATTGACGGGATCTCCGCCGGCAAGGTGTGCTAACAGTTCATCGCTAATCCCTTGAACCATCAGTGTATCGCGGTCCACAAGCATGTATTCGATTTCAATCCCAAGGACTGAAAAAAGTGAAAAAGAAGTGCTAGACATAACCGTGTTTCCTTCGGATTCGTTGTAAGAAGACGGCCATAATGCTTCGATAAAGGCCCTCACCGGCAATTTGATCTTCGATGTTTGAATCAACGTTGGGGTTGTCATTGACTTCGATGATGTAGTGTTTATCGCCTTGGCTTTTAATGTCAACGCCATACAAGCTGTCACCAATCAAACGCGTGGCTTTGAGTGCTGTTTTAATCACGCCGTCTGGCACGGTCTCTAACGGCACCGTGTCAAAATTACCCTCAAGTTCTGTTCTATCCGCCGACGCCCAATTGTAGATCTGCCAGTGGTCTTTTGCCATGTAGTAGCGGCAGGCGAACAGAGGCTTATGATCAATTACGCCAATTCGCCAATCATATTCAGTCGGAATAAAGGGCTGCAATAACACAAGATCGGAGGTTTTGAAAAACTGGGTCAATGCTTTTTGTAATGCCTTTAAATTATCAAGTTTAATCACCCCGAGTGAAAAAGCGCTGTCTGGTTTTTTTAGTACGCAAGGAAAAGTGATGGGAGGGAGGGTGACGTCGTACTTGCTAATAAACAAGGTGGCGGGTGTTAGAATTTGGTGGCTTCGCATCAATTCGGCTAAATAGACTTTATTGGTGCATTTAACAATGGATTGGGGATCATCCATCACCACTAAATTTTCTTGAAGGGCTCGTCGTGCAAATCGGTAGGTGAAGTGATCGACTGCGGTTGTCGCGCGAATGAATAAGGCGTCGTATTCACCAATCGATTTACTGTCATTTTTATCAATGAAATCGACATTAAGCCCCATGGATTCGCCTGCGCTCACGAAAAAATCAAGGGCTTTTCTATCCGAAGGAGCATTGGGCTCTGTGGGGTCGATGAGGATGGCCAAGTCGTGAAATCGCTTTTTTTTTCGCCATTGGTGAAAGCGTTTTTTTGAAAAATAGGTTTCAGCGGCATCTTGCATAAATGGTTGGTGAGGCTCGAGGATATCCGCGGGCTCAAGCAACAACAGTTTTTTGATACACCAGTGCTTTTTTTTCTCAAACGTAAAACGTAGCAAGGGCAGGGGAAATAAATTATGCAATTTTTTGGCAAGGATCGCATGCCGTTTTGCCATATTTTGTCCAAAATAAAGGCTTAGCGTAAAGGTCTCCCCTTTTATTTCCTGCAAACTGTGCTGAATTTCTTCATCTATGTCATGGGAAATTTGTTTAGATAATCGGGCATTTAAGACGTCCTGAATGCTCAATACGGAGGGCATCGCGTGGTGATCTCGCGCTTGAGCCAAGAGCGAGACGTAGTATCCAATGGTTTGATACTGGTAAGACCGGCATAAGTTCACAACGCGCATGGATCGACTTTGGTGATATTTATCATCGGATAAATAGTCAGAGGCCAGCACAATGGGAGCGAGATGACTTAAAAAGTCCCATGATAGGGGGTCATCAGTAACAAGAACAGTTTGCATTCATCTCCCTTACGGTTGGATTATCAGTAAATTGGCATCGTACGTAAGCACGCCCAGCATGATGGCATTGATCAAGCGGTTGATGCTTACTTTGTAGTAATTGTCATGGGACAATGGATTTTCGCGCGCGGGGTCGGCGACCACGACGCGTCGGTGCAGGTCATCATATCCACACAAGACGACAAAGTGTCCACATGGGGTGCCCCGAATATCATCGTAAAATCCTTTCCCTTCAGGCGTATACCGTTCACGCGAACAACGATAAAGGTACGTCGCACTTAATCCTGTCAAAATAGGTAATTTTTTGTCAAAGTAAGTTTTGAGCAATTGTGCATTTATGGTACGAAACCTCACCGTGCCGCCATGCTCGATGTAGTCTTGATAGGCTTGGCTTGATTGAATCAATCCTTTGTCTTGTTTGTGTTGCATTTGGGCTTCAAGCTTTTGCATGATGTTCGCTTTAGCGTGTCCTTGGTGGTAAAACCAAGAAGGGTCAAAAATATCCAGGTTATTGATGTAAATGGTGGTGGTAAAGCCCAAATCTAAGGCATGCTTGCCGAGGAAGGGGGCGAGGGTTCCTCCTGAATGCGATCGCGCTACACCATTAATCACGTCATTTAAGCTGATATGCAGGCCATAATGATGATAGATGGCGTGCAGGCACGTGGGACCGCACGTCTCGTCATTGGGTTGGGTTTGCATGGTCAGATCAATCATGATCAAGGTCCATCGGGTACGACGTGCGAAGTTGCAATGCGTCTTTGATCAAAAGTAGAAGGTGTGGTGTTGTTTGTCAATCATATTGTTAGCCGCTCGCCATGTTTAGTTGATTAGATTCAACTCTAAAAAAGTATCGGCCATTTTTGCAATTTTAGGATCGTGGGTTGCAATGAGGAAGGCGCTTTTTCGTTCGATAGCACATTCTTTCATGATGCTCAGTGTGTTTATTGCGGTTTGTGTGTCTAAACTACTGGTTGGTTCATCACAAATAATGAGACTCGGCGAACGAATGATAGCTCGGGCAATGGCTATTCGCTGTCTTTGGCCACCGGACAGAATGCCTAGTTTGGAGTGTAGATGCATTTTCAGTTCGAATTGAATCATTAGTTCATGCGCATAATACAACGCCTGATCCCAGTCAACGCCGTCAATAATCAAGGGCATGGCAACATTCTCAATGGCGCTTAAGCAAGAAAAAAGATTAATTTGCTGAAAAACAAAGCCAATGTGTCGCGCACGAAAGGCAACTTTTTCTGACAACTCCATCTTAGAAAGATCAGAGCCCAATAACTCACATTGGCCCGAGCTAGGATCCAATAAGCCGCCGAGCATCATCAGTAAGGTTGTTTTTCCGCAGCCGGACGGACCCATAACAATAGCTATTTCGTGTTGCTTGATTGTTAAATCAATGTCAGAAACCACCGGGATGGTCACCTCATCGATGATGTAATTTTTTGAAAGATTTTTACAGAGCAAGGTAGGTGGCTCTTTGTTTTCTACGTGTCGTTTCGACATAGATCCACCGTGTCAAATTTAAATACAATTCGAATGCTGAGATAGGCCGCAGCAAGAATAATGATCGCAATCGCGCTCGCAGCCAGCATGAGAACACCCCAGGTTAGTTGGTAAGCAACCATCGTATCTCGAGTAGCTATTCCAAATAAAATGGCCAATAACGTGCCCAAGAGATACCCTAACCCACCGACCAAAAAGGCTTGAAAAAAAATCATTTTAGCGAGCATTTTATTGGTCGCCCCGAGTATTTTTAACATGCCAAATTGATAAAGATGGCTTAGCGTTAACGTGTAGAATATTTGACCAATACTCACGAGCCCAATGATAAATCCTAGCGCCGAGACGATGGCAAAATTAATAATGATGGGCGTCCGCTCTTCATAATAATCGCGTGTGATTTTTTTAAATTGCTCGGCGGTATAGGCAATATAGCCCGTGGTATTATAAATTCGTTGAGCAAGCGCCAGTGTGTTAACACCCGGTTTGGCCTTGACCAGAATAAAAGAGTTCAAACTTTTATCCGGGAACAGTTTTTTCATCGCATCGATGGTCATGTATGCCATGGGATCAAATCCGAGCGTACGCAAGGGTTTCGCAACCCCAACCACGTTAACGGAGTTTGTATCTATTAATTCTATTTGATCATTGACCCTGATGATTACTTCTTTGTTATTGTATGTTTGTTTTTGACTCGCGCTATCAATAATAATAGCTTTATTCTTTCGAATAGCTTCCCGCTCTCCTACGACCATACGCGTGGGCAATCCGAGGAGCGTCTTTTGATCAACGCCTACAATTTGCCAACCGGTGTAGCCGCCCGATTGAACATGCAGTCCTTTTAGTTTTATTTTCACGAGATGGCGCGCCCACAGTACGCCAGGAATACTACGAACCCTATAAATATCAAGGGGTGTAAACACGGTGGGTGATTCCAACGAGGGCGTGGTCTTATTCATCACCCATAAATCGGGTTCAGGAGTGGATGAAATTAAGTACGTTGTCAGTCCTGTTATGCCAAGATAAATGGCAGGCTGTTGCGTCATGATAAATGCAGCAAAGGTCGCACCGATAATCATTCCGATGAATTTATTTTTTTGAGAGAGCAACATCTTTAAGGCAATTCTCATCAGGCCGACCGTTTGTTCAATAAACAAGGCCTGTGCTATTTTCAAGCTATACGTTTTGGTCGAATTGACTATCTTAGAGGTTAGCATACGTTTAAATTCCGCCTCCCAATGTTTTATACAATTCAACCAATGCAATCGAATACGACGATTGGCTATCAATGTACGCTAGACGAAATTCATTGGAACGTTTTCTCTCGGTAAGGAAGCTGATGTAATCTCTAAGACCACTTTGGTAAAGGCTCTTGCTCAGATGTAAACTCAGTTGATTCTCTTTTTCAGATCGTTTATAGGTGTGAAAATGCTTGCCTCGGTAATGATACGCACTGTAGTACGTTGCAATTTCACTCAGTGCTTGCTTCACTACTTTTTGATAATGAATCATGCTGCCCAAATGCTGTACTTTTTTAAGGTCAACCAATTTATAAGCACTGATATTCAAGAAGGGCAGCGCGAGTGTTGAGGCAGGCTGCAGGAAACCGCCTTTGGTTTCAAGCAAATCATACAGGGATTGATTTTGCCAGCCAACCAATGCGCCGACGTTGATGTGTGGCAATAAATTAGCCATGGAGGCGCCCACGCTTGAGTTGGCTGCAAAGATACGATGCTCTGCTGCAGCCACATCGGGTCTGCGTTGTATGGCGGCAGCAGGCACATCGATCGTTACTTTTTTTGTTATCAAGGGGATGGGTTTAGGGGTGACTAACACCGTGGATAAGGAACCCAGCTCTTGCCCCGTGAGTAATTCAATGTTGCGCATGTGCCTATCAATCTCCGCATCAATCAACTGCAGGTCGGCCTGGCCTTTTTCGAGCAACAGTTGTTGCCTAACCAGCGGTGCGTAATTGTCAACGCCTGCGTGATAGCGCTTCTGTAACAGGTGGCATAACTCAGTATCCACATCAATGGCATCAAGAGCGACGTGTTTTTTTGCCTGCATGCTGCGCAGTTCAATGTAGTGTTTGACGACGTGACTGATCACGGATAACTGCAGCGCAGCCCGTTCATTTGTATTGGCCTCCAGATTAGCTTTGGCTGCATTTTTTTCTTGCCTTAGTCTTCCGAACAAATCAATCTCCCAGGAGAGATTAAAGGCGGCTTGTTCTAAAACGCTGTTTTGACCCAACGGCACGCTATCTAAAATCAGGGGTGACAGCGCTGTACCCACAAAGGGAAGGGGCTGCAATTCCACTGTTTCGTTGTGTGTTTGTCGAGCGATCCCATCAACTTCTATGTTGGGCAATGCATTTCCCAGTCGTATGGCATATTGCGCTTTTGATTTGTCAATACGATTCACGGCTTCTTTTAAGTCGGCGTTGTTGTCTATCGTTTTTTCAACAAGCGAATTAAGAATCACGTCATGAAATTGAAGCCACCATTTGCGATGGCTTATTTTCTTCATGGTCACCGACTGAGGGATGGGTGTGGGCCAGGTTGTTGGAACATCCGCGATGACGGGCAGCTGTTTAGGCCCCACGGTGCATGAGCAAAGAAATGCCGTGCTGACTAAGCCTAAAACCCAAGGGAATTTCACGCGATTATTATCCAATGTAGGCATCGAATTGCTCGCCAGGTATGAGAGAAGAGTATTTGCTGCGGTTAAAGTAATACACAACCTCTAATGCTTGCGAGTCCATTGAATTTGAAAATTGACTTAAAGAAAACGCCTTATTCACCGCATAATGTTCTACCCGCAAAAACGTAAGAGGGATGGTCAAATTCTCATCCCCCAACGTTTTAATGGACGCAGGTAAGGTGGTTTTAAATTTCCACACATCGCGTGCATCGATGGCCACACGCACATAAGCGCGCTCAAAATCGCCGAGAAGCATGGTCGGTTGCTCGTAGCTGGGTTGAACAAATTCGCCAACATGGGATTGAATTTGTAAAACGATAGCGTTTTCATGCGCCACTAATGTATTTTTGTTGAGCTGAATTTTGGAAATGCCCAATGCATCTTGGGCTGCACCCAGTTGCTTCTTTTGGCGCTCCACACTGAGAGCTGCTTGATGTACTTTATTATTTATTTCATTTAACTCCAGTTTACTGATGGCTCGGACGTCATTTATATTGGTATAGAATTGACGTCGGCGTTTTTCAGTTTCCCATATCATTTTTTCCAAGGACAATTGAGCTTTTTGCTCATCCAGTTTATTTTTATTAAACGCGACAGCTAATTGCTCTTCGCGATTATCCAATAGAAGCAGGGGGTCGCCCGCGTTGACGTGATCACCTACGTTGACGTAAATTTTTTGGATTATTCCGGCTTTAGCGACGCTGGCACGAATCGTATCTTTGACGGAATCCATCACCGCAGGGGCTACAATTTGGTCTGACCTCACCGACGTAACGGGTTCTTTTTTAGGCTTATTCTTGCAGCCATTAATAAAAAAACAAAACAGGAAAATGCTGATGCAAAAAAGGGCAAGAGGCAATTTATTTATGCTATGAGTTATTTTCTTTAACACTAATTCCTCCTCAATAATGATATTCCAATCCAATATTCACCAGGCTTCTATTGCTGACCTGATCAAAATAAGCATTGCTATTTTCACCAAAAACCTGTTGAAAAAATACATTCACAAACACAGGGTATGACGGGGATATTTTTATATTAGCGCCAACCATAATTTCCGGTAGCAGCATAAAGGTGGCGTCATAATCAGGTGGCGTGGAATAATTGGAGAGAAATACACGTGTCTGTTCGCGTGAAAATTGAGCGCCTGGTTTGAGGCTAAGCACAATACGCGGTGTTGCCGCATATGAAATATTGACCAATACGTCCAGGCCATCTGCATGAGAGGTGATTCGACTTGTAAACGGTTGATCACTGATTAAGGTGGTAATCGTGCCTTTTTGAGAGCGAATGGCTTTTGGGTAAAAGGACAATCCTATATCAGGACCCACGGTGAAGTGTTTGGCAAAATCAAAATAATACCCTCCATACACTCGGCCAGAGAAGCCGCCAACAGTTGATGATGTGCTCGCTACGTTAAATTGACGGGGCAACAAAACGTTAATAAGGGCACCTAGAGTTGTTTTGTGTGGTGCGCTAGCAATACTTAAACTATTGGTGACTTGGCCGTACCCACCTGAGAGTCCGAAGTAACAATTGTTGGTGTCAGAGGACACGTCCTGAGTTATCGACATGTTTCCGGCGTTGCTTATTAACGAGCAACAGGCCAACGTAAAACTTACGATGAAAATAAGAGTTCGCTTATTCATGCAATCATTCCATGTCGTACAAGTAAAATCCGTTTACTGGGTGCTCGAACTGGACTTCGATACACCGTTGCCTTTTATTGCATAATATAGTGTTGCAGAAATAGTTTGTATGATGGTCACTGTGCCTAAGGTAATCAATAAAACAAGCAAGTAGCCCGCCCATGTGGGGCTAAATAAAGAGACGATTAATATGCTCATCATGAGGATTACCATTTCGGCTCGATTCATTAAACGCCAAATTAATGTTTCATCATCATCGTTAACGGCTTTGCGATGATTTGCATACGCGACCACGAACGAGGGCATCATCACGACAAACGAAGCGATGCAGACCATTTGACCAATGTCCAAATAAGGGGCATCTATTTTAAAGAAAAAATAGGAATAGATGATGGCAAGATCGACAAAACGATCCGTCGTCCCATCAATGAAGGCCCCTAAAGGTGATGCTTTATTTTGAGCTCGAGCGACTGCGCCATCAAACAGGTCAAAGAGGCTGGACACTAAAAACAAAAAAATTGCCGTGATATAGGCTTCCGAGTGTGCAAAAAAAACAGCAGCGATGGCCAAAATAAGTGAACTTATGGTGTAAAATTCAGCGGGGAGCGACGAATGTTTTGTTAAAAATAGGCCCATCTGGGCGGAGGTTGCGTTCCATTGCGACATTTTCTCCTTGATCATCGATTGCCTATTCATCATGATTAGTTTGTTTCTTAATTTATACCTGCATCCAAGACGTGGTGCAATATCCTTATCAATATTATTTTTCAATCCATGATAAGTCCCCGTGTCCCTGCGCCCGCGAGCCTGTTCTTGCTACAATAAACTCCCAAAATCGATAATTTTTGAAAAATATCCACTGTCAGTTACTGCCGACTGTGCGCCATTCACATGAATTAATACAGGGCGATAAGAAAAGTTTTTTGGCAGATTAAGTCGATGAATTTTTTGTTCGACATCCCCTATAACAGATGATGTAAGCTCCAGTTTGGAGAATTTTATTTCACATATATACAAGCAGTTAAATTTTGTCTGAATGAGCAAATCAATTTGACACCCATCATGGTTTTTTGTTTTTTTCTGAAAAAATGGATTGGAAAAGATAATTTCTTCCGCAGGGATTCCTAGCAACTCGATGATATGCACGTCATTATTTAACACAAGATTTTCAAATTGCAATCCGACAATGCTATCCCATCCTGGCAGCGCCGTGACTGATGTTTTGTTAAAAACGCCTTTTTCTATTTTCGTTATGTTGGGTTGTATGTATTTCAAATAAAAGCGCACATAATTATCTTTCAAACGATAACGACTTAACTTGGATGTTTTTCCGTCTTTCAAACACCAGGTATAGTCTCGTGATACAAATCCTGCTGTAGTTAAGTCTGACAAATAATCACTAAAGTCCCCGCCTTTACTGCGACTACAGTTGGCCATGATTTCATCTTGAGTGGCAGAGCCAATAAGCAATTTCTCAATGATTTTTTTGTAAACGTCGCTTCTTATACCAAAAATATCTGAAAATATTCGTTCAAACTCACCCACTAAAAGCGCATGAGGTGAAAAACACAGCGCCCTGATATTATCTTCTGCACTTTTATTGGGATTGATTAACTCCAAGTATCTGGGTACGCCACCTGTGATCGATAATACTTTTAGTTTTTCGTAAGCAGAAACCCTGTCTCGATACGTGCCCCAAAATTCATTGCACTCTGAAATGGACAGTGGGGGCACCTTCATATATAACGAAGGCCGCCCCAGAAACAAGGTACTGCTAATAATATTTTTTTCAATCCATGATGACACTGAGCCGCATAACACCAGCATCAATTTCGAGTTTTTCTTAAATTGCAAATCCCATGCATTTTTCAATTTACCTAAAAACGTTGTATCCAATGATCCCATCCAGGAAATCTCGTCAAACAAAATAACTATTTTTCCCTTGCTGGTATGTTTAGCCAGAAATGTAAATATATCACCCCAATTAGACATACTAAATAACGGTAGATTCAACTGTTCGCACAATTGACGAGTAAACTCATCTCGCTGCATTTGCGCGGTGGTGTCTTTCGTGGGAGCAATACCGGCTATAGAGCAAAATGGCTGGTTTTTAGAAAACTCCTCAATCAATCGGCTTTTACCAATTCGTCTACGACCCTGCACGATCACCAAATTGGCGACATTATTTTGCTGCAGTTCAGTCAGCACTTGAAGTTCAGCTACTCGACCAACAAACATTGTATGTCACTCACGAGTCATCCGTCATATGGTCCATTCTAACAGAATTTTTGCCGCACCAAAATAGTGTTTTTATAATTTGGTGCGGCGATAGATCGCGATAATTGGGCGCACCAAATTATAAAAAATCTATTTTGGTGCGGCGTTGCACCGTATCAAGCCTCATAAGGGGTCATTTACGTTCAATATTGCCGAAACTTAAGGTAAAGAAAAATGTTCGAGAGGATTTATTAACAAATAAACCTAAGCCAAGAAGGGTAAGAAAACAGAGAGTCATCATGACTCCCATGCCGGAATCGCTGTTGAGGAAAGGCATCGAGTAAAAGGCATGCTTGAATGCAAAAACAAAAAATAAGGCCAAGCAGAGGATAAAA